>JACREV010000032.1 GCA_016218095.1 Deltaproteobacteria bacterium
TCTGGCGAGGAGCTGGGAATACAGGCTTATCCTCCTTATGTGGCCGCCGGTCTCCTTGTCGCGGGACTCGGCCGCGAGCGTTAATCTGTATACGGTCTCGATGTAGCCGTTCCTTATCTTCTCGAAGGCGCGCTCCAGCTGTACGCTCTTGTCTATCACCTCGCCCTCGAGCTTCCTGCCGTGCTCCACGAGGAAGTCCTCGTACTTCTTGACCTTGAGGAGGTTCCTTATCCTCAGGCGGAACTCGTTTTCGTCCACGGGCTTGGAGAGGAGCTCGTCCGCGCCGTTAAGGAGGCCTTTTATCTTCGAGTCCCTGTCGGAAAGAGAAGTGACGATCATGACCGGGATGTGCATGGTGAGCGGGTCCTCGCGGAGCCTGTTGGTCACCTCGAACCCGGTCATGCCCGGCATGACGACGTCGATGATGAGGAGGTCGGGCTGAAAGGAGCGGACCTTTTCGATCGCCTCGAGCCCGTTTTCGGCGGTCGCGAAGTCGTGGCCGAGCTCCCGTATGAGATCGGAGAAGACCTCAAGGTAGAACCTGTCGTCGTCCGCGACGAGTATCCTGGCCTTTTTGTCCCTGCTCAACGCAGGTGTCAGGGTTTTTTGTTCTTCCGGCATATCGTCCCGGAAAAAGATTACTGCGAGGAGGCGAATAAGTCAAGGGCCCAGGTCACGCCCGCGGAATTTCTCTGAAAAACGGAAACAAATCCTTGACAGCATCCGCCCCATTTAATAATATTTGCTGAAAATACCTGGACGCGCGAAAAACGGAGGGACTGGAAAACGCCTTGACATCATACCGCGAGGACCCACCTGAAAAAGGAGGAGGACGGATGGAAAAAAACAGCGCTCCCGGCGTTCAAAAGACGCGCAAAGACCACAGGCACATCATCATCGCGGCGCTCTCGGGCGTCGCCCTCTTTCTGACGGTAGTTTTCTTCCTGAGCCCCGAAGCATCATCCAACAAAAACAACACAGGCGCGATAATAAAGGCCGCTACACCTTCCGCCGCCGCCGAAGCCGCTCTCAATGACGCTCCCCGCGTTGCGCGCTACGACTTCAGGCTCTCGGACAAGAACACCTTTTATCAGATAATGTCGGTGTTGAACGTGCCGGGGACCGAGGCGGAGGAGGTAAGGGAGGCGGCCAGGCAGATATACGACCTCAAGCGCTTGAGGAAAGACACGGTGCTCCGCGTCTTCACCAAAGACGACCTGCTCGATAAGATAGAGTACAAGTACAGCGACGTCGAGACCCTTTTAGTCGAGAGGGACGGCGAGGACGCGTTCAAGGCGACAAAGGCCGAGCTCCCGCACGAGATGATGGAGTCGGTCATCTCCGGGACGATCGAGAACTCCTTGTATGAGGACGGCATAAAGGCCGGTGCGGACCCGCAGGCTATAATGGCCCTCTCGGACATATTCGCGTGGGACGTGGACTTCGCCTCCGACATAAGGAAGGGCGACTCCTTCAGCATACTCGCCGAGGTCCTCTATATCGACGGCGCCCCGCGGAAGACCGGGCGCATACTCGGGGCCGAGATGGTGAACGACGGCAAGAAGTACACGGCTTATTATTTCGAGGGCGCCGACGGCGGGAGCTACTACGACGCCGAGGGGAAGTCTTTAAGGAGGACGCTCCTTAAGTCGCCCTTGCGGTTCAGAAGGATCACGAGCCACTTCTCGAAGGGCAGGTTCCACCCGATCTTGAAGAGGTACAGGCCGCACCACGGCATCGACTACGCCGCGCCTACGGGCACGCCGATCGAGTCCGCCGGAAGCGGCAGGGTCGTATACGCCGGGTGGAAGGGCGGGTACGGGAACTTCGTGATGATAAAGCACAACAACAACTACTCGACCGCCTACGGCCACTTATCAAGAATTGCCAAGGGTGTGAGGACCGGCGCGAAGGTCGACCAGGGCGCGGTGATAGGCTACGTAGGCTCGACGGGCATCTCTACCGGCCCGCACCTCCATTACGAAGTGCATCTGGGAAAAAGCCTCATAAACCCGTTGTCCATAAAGGCCGTCTCTGACCGCGCGGTATCCAAAAAAGAAAAACAGCGCTTCGCGGCGATAAAGGACGAGGTCGCAAGGAAGCTCTCTGGAGACGTAACGGTAACCGCGTCGAAGGGGAATGTCGAGAAGGCCGCGTCGGCAAAGGGGCTTTAGAGGGTCGCGGGAGCTGATCGGTTTATTAGAAAAAAACACCCCGCGTGAGCGGGGTGTTTTCATTGCGGGTTCAGGCTGGCAACCTGAACCTTTTGGTTCGTGACTCGATAGCGCCGGTATCGGCTATACGAACATTCTGCTAAAGGCTTTTGGAACTTTTTGTTGGGTTACGCTTCGCTAACCCAACGCTACTATTCCGCTTCGCTCCGAGTGAATAAAAATCCCCGGCCTTGATTAAAAGGCCGGGGATGAACGGTCTTGCACTCGATCCGATCGGGCTTGAAACCCGCCACTGGAGACTATCCCTTAAACTTTCTCCTCACAAAGCCGAGCCCTACAAGGCCGCTTCCAAGGAGAAGCATTGTGGAGGGTTCTGGAACGGATGAGACCTGATTGAGGGATGAGACATTATCGAAGGTAAAGTTATCCCAATAGACGCTGTTGTTATTCACACCTACGCCATAGAACTCAACCCAGGCGATAGATGCCGACCCTGTTGAAACGCTGAGGGTATTGAGAGCGTAAGAGGAAGCGGGGTTGTAAAGGAAAGCTGAATCGACAAGGGTGTTGGCCGAATTGTAGGCATTCAGATACAGGTTGTCTGCATCTACGCCATGATCGCCCATATCAACGCTTACATAAGCCATCAACGATGAGAAGGTAGCGATCGTACTGTTGCCAATGGTATTATACGGTGAATTTCCCACTACATCAGAGAAGCTAATTAAAAAACTGCTACCGCCCGTGTTGTCGAAAGTTACGCCGGGGGTGTAAGAGTTAAATTCAGCCTCCGTATAAGTACCGTACCATCCATTAAAATCGTAGGTTATCTGCGTTGCCTCAGCCGTTGCCGCATAGGATGCTACCACTGAGCAGAACAAAAATATTAGTGCCTTTTTCATGATTAGCCCCCCGATTATGTTTTTATAATAAATACAAAAGCAATCCTCGTGCCAAAAAAATAAGTATTTAATTTTCCTCAATAATATAAAATAATAAACCTCTGAGTGTAAAAAAACTGGACACCTTTTTTTAAAAACCCGAATGGACTTCCGTATTTTTGCCTTATAATTCAATATCTTAGGTGACAAACTGTAAGGTGTAAAAAAACCGTTAAGTTATTACCGCTCCCCGTCCGCCCTTGCGGGTTCAGGTTTGCGACCACCGCTGTCCAGGATATTTTTAAAACAGCCTTTTGGACAGACTAACCTATTGATTTTATTGGTATCATTAAGATATCGGAAAATGAGGTTGTAGGTTTGTGAAACCTAAGATCCGATTAATCCCTGTACGAGATGAAGAAGTTGAGTGCGGGGAATACGAGCTCTGAGGCGAGGACAAGCGACCAGAGCCTGCCTTCCCAAATCCTATAGTCCGCGACGAGCCGCTCCATCGGGAGGCCCACGACGAAGTGGCCGAAGCCGAACTCGAAGACTATCGACGAGCTTAACCAGAGGAGCCCGGTATAGATCGCGGCGTTTAACGTGGGGCCGTCAGGGTACGCGTACTTAAGGTACAGGCGGGAGGCGATGAAGATGACTGCTATCGCGAGGACGCTTTTGTAGAGGTGCACGGGGTAAGCGCCGAGCGCCTTTGCCAGCACGAACTCGGCGAATACGCTGTTGCCTATGGCGAACAGCACCATTAAGACCCATGTTAGGATGGCGAGCTTGAGGTTCATAAAAAATTGCTCTTTTTCCTGATCTCTGCGTCAGGGCGGAAATAAAAATGCTCACATATTCCATTATATGCTCAGCTTTTTATTTCCACCCTTCCTTGACCTCAGAAAAAATATCTAATTTTTTAGAGGTATCCGACCCGCGCGTCTTGCCGCAGGCAATTCATTTGGCGTACGGCCCTTTCCACTTCCTCATGCCGCCGGCGACGTTGTAGACATTTTTGTACCCGTTATTTGAAAGAATCTCGCCGAGCTCGTCGCCCATCGGGCCGCCGTGGCAGATGAATACTATACGGTCCTTGGGGTTCAGCTCCTTCAATACCCGCTTCTGCGAGTTGTCCTCGTAGGGGATGTTTATCGCGCCGGGGACATGCCCCTTGGAGTATAGCTCGGGCTCCCTCACGTCGACTATCACGACAGGTTGGCCGTCCTTCATCATTGATTCGAGCTCCGGGCCGGTAATGACCTTGTGCCCGGCGTAGGCGCTACTAAACGAGAGTGCGACAAAGAGGAACGCAAAGAGTACAAAGACCTTCTTAAGCATGTGGCCTCCTTTTTTTAAATTTAAATTTCTTTCATTTTATCATATGCTTAATATATGAAGGTATTCAAAAAACATGGACCGCCAAGGAGCTTCTTCGAGTGCGCCTCCCCTCTGGGGACGCTCTTTATCGCTTCATCGGACTCTGCGATAACCGACCTCGTCATAAGCCCGAAGGGCGGGGCTGAGGCCTTCCTTAAAAGGATGGAGGATAAATACGGCGCGAGATTGAAAAAGGGGGCGGATGCTTTTGGCGCTTCCAGGGCCCTCGATAGATACTTCTCGGGCAAGCCCTTTGCCTTCGACCTCCCGCTATCTCCGCTTGGAACCGAGTTCGAGCTAAAGATATGGAAGGCGATCGCCTCAGTGCCCTCCGGCGAAACCATTAGCTACGCCGGTCTCGCCCATGCCTCCGGCAACCCCAGGGCCGCACGCGCCGCAGGCACGGCCTGCGGCGCAAATCCCATACCCATCATCATCCCCTGCCACAGGATAATCAGAAAAGACGGCAGCCTCGGCGGTTATACCGGCGGCCTCTCCATAAAGGAGACCCTCCTCGGCCTGGAGCAAATTAAGTAAAGACCTTGGGAGAACCTTTTTGTAAAAAGGGTGCTTGCGCACGGCAAATTCTCAATCGGAATCTTACTGGCAGACAAGGTTATTAGAAAACTGATGTGATACTGCCTGTCCGGCCAGGACCTCCCAAACCCTCTCCAAAAATTTTTAGAGCTTTCCCGAACAGCCCCCCCCGTTCTTAGTAAATATAATCCCTTGATGCCATCAATTGCACATTTGCATATTGTCCTTTTTAGGGGGGGTCTGTTCGGGAACTAAAAGCCTTTGAAGGGGGTCTGGGGTCCTCCCGGACGGGCAAATCCGTATCAAGCGGCAGATTGCTTGCCGAGCCTGAAAGGCTTCAATTGACGTTGGCGGCGCGCCGAGCGCAACTTTCTACAGAAAGGTCCCCCCAGGTTCTTACCTAATACAGCGCCACGGGGCCGTGGGCGGTCAAGACCCCTGCGATGACTGCGGCCATTGAGATGGCGACCATGAAGTAGTGCATCTTGTTAAGTTTCCTGAAGACGCCGTCTATGTCCATCTTTGCGCCGCCCTTGGCCATGTTATCGAGCATCTTCCTTATGATTATGGGTTCGAGTCCGAAGAGCATGACGAACCAGAAGACCCAGACCATTGTCATGAAGGTCAAGGGGATGCCTGCGCGTGTGAAGAGGAGTTTATGCCAGCCCATGAGGAAGACCATGATGAAGCCGGAGATGCCGGTTATGAGGTTATAGGCCCGGGCTATTTTTGCGAACCTGTGTTCGACCCTCTGGAACATGAGGACCTTCTGGAGCGCGTCCGGGGTGCTTATGGCCATGGGCAGGACTATCATGGTGACGAAGGCGAGTCCGCCGATCCAGAGGATGACCGTTATGATGTGTATTATATGCATGAGATAAAAGAGCATTATGACCCTCCTAGATTTGTCCTCGGTGAAGGCGTAAGCGGTTGCAGACTTTTGGGATTATCTCACGAAGATATTACCTTTAACATGACGGAAATCAAGTGAAAACCGAAACATTAGATGTAAACCTGCCCCGGCCTTTTTGGCCAGGGCGAATTTTCCTTCTGCCTGTACATATCTCCTCATAAAAGTAAGATACTGTATGAGATTTTTTAAAAAATCTTCAAGTGCCATTCAGCGCCCTGCCGGTGCCCTTCTCTAAAAAAACCTTTAAAAATCAAGCAATTGTAACGCGTCAAAGGGTTCCTCCTTTCCCGCTTGACAAGATTGGAAAATATATTATAATAGAATTGTTCTAAACTGAGAACCGTTTGAGAAAAGGCTGGGTAGATGGTACAGAAGATAATCGACAGATACAGGGGCAAGGGGTTCAAGCTCACGCCCCAGAGGCTCGCGATCCTTAAGTTCCTCGAGGGGAATACGGGTCACCCTACGGCCGAGGACATCTTTGTCGAGATTAAGAAGAAGCACCCGACGGTCTCCTTCGCCACCGTCTACAACACCATACAGGCCTTGAGGGACAGGGGCGATCTTCTTGAGATAACGATAGACCCGGAGAGGAAGCACTTCGACCCGAACCCGTCGCCGCACCACCACATCATCTGCACGGACTGCGGCAAGATAGGCGACATATTCGTCGACTACTCGGCGGCGTTGACTTTACCTGATAATATCCTCGAGGAGTTTACTCCCACGGGCAACCACATAGACTTCCACGGCGTTTGCAGGGACTGCTCTACGAAGCAGTGAAATAAAAAAAACAAAAGAAACAGGAGGAATTTCAAAAATGGCGGAGACAAACGCGATAGTTCAAAACGAGGCCCCGGACTTCAAGGCGCAGGCTGTCATGGAGGACGGTTCTGTAAAGGAGATAAAACTTTCGGACTACAGGGGCAAATACGTCGTCCTTTTCTTCTACCCTCTCGACTTTACGTTCGTCTGCCCTACGGAGATCATCTCCATGAGCGAGAGGATAGAGGAGTTTGAGGTCAGGAATACCCAGGTGCTCGGCGTCTCGGTCGACAGCCACTTCTCGCACATCGCGTGGAGGAACACGGAGAGGAAAAAGGGCGGCATAGGCGACGTAAGCTACCCGCTTGTATCAGACCTCGACAAGTCGATAAGCAGGGGTTACGGCGTGCTTGTTGAAAAGCCGGGCATAGCGCTGCGCGGCCTCTTCATAATAGACAAGCTCGGCAAGGTCCGGCACATAACCATAAACGACCTGCCGCTCGGCAGGAACGTCGACGAGGTATTGAGGGTTTTGGACGCCGTCCAGTTCAACGAGAAGCACGGCGAGGTCTGCCCCGCCAACTGGCGGAAGGGCGAAGCAGGCATGAAGCCCGACCAGAAGGGGCTCGTGAGCTACGCCGAGTCGCACTTCTAGGGACAAAGGGCGGAGCGATGCAAGCATAAAGGCCTGCGGGCGCTCCAAGGACCGTTGCGCGGTCCGAAGCGCCCGGAGCGCGTGAGGCGTATCCCGGAGACTCGGCAGGGGGTCGCCTCAATGGAAGGAGATGGTCTTGATGTCAGTTGAGTATCTCTGCTACGAGGAGATACCGGAAGGCGGCTTCCGTCCAACCCCGACGGAGGGGCTCGACGGCGGCAAACCGGGCCGTTATCAGGGCGGCCCGAGGCGAAACGCACGGGACTATGGAGTTGGAGCCGAAGAAGGCGTCAAAAGAGGGGCTGACGAGGGTCTCTCCGCCGATTCCGTAACCTTATACTTTAACAGCATCAAAAAGATACCGCTACTGAAGCTTGAGGAGGAAAAAGACCTCGCCGGAAGGGTCGCCCGGGGCGACGGTGACGCGAGGAGGAAGATGATAGAGGCGAACCTTCGCCTCGTCATCAACATAGCCAAGAGATACCTGAACAGGGGGCTCCCTATCCAGGACCTGATCGAAGAGGGGAACATCGGCCTTATAAAGGCGGTCGAGAGGTTCAAGCTCTCGAAGGGATGCAAGTTCTCCACCTACGCGACATACTGGATAAGGCAGTCGATAGACAGGGCGATAGCGAACCAGGCCAATACGGTCAGGCTGCCCATACACATATCGACCGATATCTCGAAACTATCGAGGGCCGAAAGGGAGCTTTCAGCCTCGTTCGGCAGGGAGCCGAGCGTAAGGGAGATCTCGGAGAAGACGGGGCTCTCTGGCAGGTACGTGAAGAAGCTCCACACCATAAACAAGAAGACTTATTCGCTCGAGTCCCCGGTGACCGAGGACGGCGAGCAGATGCTCCTCGACGTGCTCGAGGACACCTCCGCGCCCGAGCCGATAGCCTCGGCTGACGCTACAGTAAGGGCCGCGCATATAGAGGTCTGGCTGGATGCGCTCGAGCCTAACGAGAGGACGATAATAAGGATGCGTTTCGGCCTCGACGGGAAGGAGCCCGAGACCCTTGAGACCGTGGGAAAGCGGTTCGGCATAACGAGGGAGAGGGTGAGGCAGATAGAGGCGAAGGCGCTTCTTAAGCTCAAGAAGGTGCTCGAGGAGACCGAGGTCGAATTCACGGACGTGATCTGAA
>JACREV010000235.1 GCA_016218095.1 Deltaproteobacteria bacterium
AGTACCTTCCAGCCCTTTTGTGCGAGCGCATATGCGGCGGTAGAGCCCGCGGGGCCGAGCCCGGCGATTATCGCGTCATACATGTGGCCTTCAGTCCCTCTCCTTCTCGACGCTGTACTCCATGTCGCCGCACCAGAAGCCGGTCTTATTGAGCGACTCGGCCTCCCAGCGCAGCACCTTCAAGTGACCCTTCTCCATCTCGAGGAGGTTCGTAAGCACCACCTTCTCAACAGGCGTCTTCGCCTCTTTCAGTAGCCTGGAGTAGAAGTCCACCGCGCCCTCTTCGTTCTCTATCGCGATGGTCACGGCGTTAAGGTCGGTCTGGTTCTTCTCGAGCCTCTTTATAAGGTCGTTCTCGCCATGGAATATCGGCAGGCCCTTCTGCGAGGAGCCCCCTTCCTTCAAGGCCTCCTCGTAGCCTATCCAGCCCATGCCGCTCTTGACCGAGTCGGCTATCCTGGAGATGACCCTTATGTGGTCGAGCTCCTCCTTGGCGAGGTGGTTGAAGATGTTCTTGCCCTTGTCGTCGCCGACCATTATGGCCGCGGTGTTGTAGAAGAAGTACCCGGATACCTCGGTCTTGTACGCGGTTGCGAGCTGGTCGATGATATTGTGGTCCGGCATCATATCCTCCGAAGGGATTGTTTTGGAGCTATCTCCTGCCTGAGTCGGTCCTGCCCGCCTTGTCTATCTCGTGCTTCTTCTCGACCGCCTCGCCCCTTATCTTGTCCTCGCAGGCGTGGCATATGGTGAGCTCTGAAGGCTTTCCGCATATCGAGCAGACATGTTTCTTCTCTTCTTTTTTTTCCTTCTCTTCCATGGCTGTACCCCCTTGGAACCTTTATTTGAGCCGGCGCGCTGTGAAAAATATCACAGACGCCGGGGTTTTACAATATTGAGTTTGAGGTAATATATGACAAAAACGGATTTTTCTCAATCCCAAAAGCGCCGCTTCGTTACGAAAGGTATCTCCCCATGTCCCTGAACGAGAAGCCGCTCAAGGCCGGCCTCTCCACCCCTTTGTGCTGTATGAGGACCTTGAAGGTATCCCCGGCGCCTCCGGGGTTGATGAGAAGACCTATCGACCTGTTCCTTGAGATATCGTCGAAGGACCCGGGCCCTTCGCCCGAGGTCTCCTTCAGCTCCTCCGCGATAGAGAGCCCGAGGAGGAAGTTCTTCTGGGTCGTAAAGCCGGTGAGTGAGAGCCCCTCTTCCTCCCCTATCGCCTTCAATGCCGTAAAGTCGGCGTGCGTGGTGATGTCCTGGGCGCCGATGTTCACGAACGGGTTGTCGTTCACCGTGTGCCTGTAGTGGCAAAGGAGCGAGCCGCTCCTGCCTGACGAATACAGTTCTCTACCCGGAAGCCCGTAGTCTATGGTGAAGACGAAACCCCTGTCCAGAAGGCGCGCCGCCTTCCTTATCCAGTCTATTGCCGCGAGGTTAACCTCAGCCTTCTGTCCCGCTTCGAGGCGTATGCCGAACCTGTCCATGTACCAGGAGAGCATTCCGGTTGACGGCTCGCCGGTGACCTCGACGAACCTGTCTCCTTCGAGCGCGACATAGAGCTCTTTGAGGCCTCCGTCCCCCGTGCCCACGACCCTGTGTACCGGGAAGCTGTCTATAAGCTCGTTTGAAAGGATACAGCCTGTGACAGGGGAAGCGATCTCGTCAAGAGAGCGGAGCCAGGAGACGCCTGAAGGGAGCGGTTCTGAATCGTCGGGGTTAAGCTCTACAAGCTTTATATCAAGCGCGCGTCCGAGCCCCGGATAGAGCTCGCCGACGGTCTTCTTTATGCCTTTCGAGAGGAGCCCCCTGCCTGCCCCTGCCTCGACGAGGGTGAAGCGCCCGGGAGAGCCGAGCGCCGCCCACATCTCGTTCAACTCTTTCGCGATGAGTTTCGAGAATACCGGGCTTATGTCTACGTTTGTGACATAATCCCCGGCCTCCCCCCACCTCGCGCGGTCTCCGGTGTAATACCCCACGCCCTCCATGTAGAGGGCGAGCCCCATGAACTCGGCGAAGGTGATGGCGCCCTTTTCGCGGACCCTCTTTAATATCTCTTTCAAGGGGCTGTTGGAAGGAGCCCTCCCGGAGGGCCTATCGCCCTCCGGGAAGGGTCTTCCATCAAGCATTCACGACCTCTACGAACGCCTCGCTCGGCGCAAGACACAACGGGCAGACGTCAGGCGGTCTCTCGCCCTCGTGTACATAGCCGCACTCTATACAGCGCCATTTCTTCTTCATATTACTATTTTAATGCCTTTCGACTTATTTTTGAACCGGAATCGTATAAACTACCTCTAAAAATCAATTATTTTTTCTGGAAAAAGAACAATTTTTAGGGGGTAGCCTTATACCTACTTCCTTATCCCGAGGGTCGTCTCCCAGGTGTCCGCGTGCCCCTCTTCCTGCTGGAGTATCCCCTCGAGCATGAGCCTCGTCGTAGAGTCGCCGAGGTCGGCAGAGAGCTTAACATGGTTCCTGTAACGCTCGATCGCCTCGTTTTCAGCCTCGAGGTCGTCGCCTATCATGGCGCGGAGCTCTCCGCCCCTCTTGATGTTGGCGGGCTTCTGCACCGGCGTGCCGCCGAGGTAGACTATCCTCTCGGCCAGGAGCTCGGCGTGCTTCATCTCGTCCATCGCGGTCTTCTTGAATATTTCGATGACCGCCGGGGACTCGATCCCCTCGGCCTCGTAGTGGTGCCCCATGTACTGGAGTATCGCGGCAAGCTCGAAAGACCTGTCCGTGTTCAGCGCGTCTACTATCTTCTTCTTTGCGTCTTCGCTCAGTGGCATCATCCACCTCCGGTTTTTAAAGGCTGACTCTAAAAATTGTTATTTTTAGAGTCAGCCTGATTTCGATATGTACGCGCTCGTGCGCCGAAAAAATTTTCCGTATTCTAACCGCTTAAACCCTTACATTCAATATAAATATGCCTTCACCCCGGGGAAAAACAAAGTAATTATATCCTAAAAACAGAAGCTTGTCAGGGACGCGGCGGGCAAGCCGTCCGTATCCAGCCGTCTTGACATTCCCTGAAAAGGTGCTTAACTATATTTATTGGTTTTCCCATAATTATCAAAATCTTACATCCGGCGTGCCGGCCCTGTCTTGGAATTCCCGCTCTCCTCATCCAGAACCCTTCAAAACCGGCATGGACCCGATCATATCAAAAGGGGGTGCGTATGAGCGTTGCGTTTAGAACCTATCTCCCACACCCGGTAAACGCGGCCTTCGGCGGACCCGGAGTAGCGCCCCGCTGGGCGAGCGGCGCAAAGGACGGCGTCGGCACCGCGCTTGGCGAATCCTCGAAGGTCTGGTTCACCATAGCCGGCGGCATCCTTACGGAGGTCTTCTACCCTACGGTCGACGTGGCGAACTCCAGGGACTTGAGGTTCTACGTCTCGGATTCGAAGACGTTCTTCGACGAGGAGGGGACGGACACCTACGCGTCCATGGAATACATAGACAACAGGGCCCCGGCCTTCCAGATAACCAATACGGCGAAGTCGGGGGCGTACAGGATAGTCAAAAGGATATTCACCGACCCGGAGGCGAACTCCCTTGTAATGCAGACGTCGTTTAAGCCCCTTAAGGGCTCGGCAAAAGACTACAGGCTCTACCTGCAGTTCGCGCCGCATATCAAGAACCGGGGCTATGAGAACTCCGGCAGGTGCGCCGACTACAACGGCCAGACCTACCTCATGGCATGGCGCGACGACATCTCGGCGGCCCTTACTTCGGACATACCGTTCCTCAAGATGTCCGCCGGGTACTCGGGCGTTACGGACGGTTGGCATGATCTCCGCGACAACTACATCATGGACTGGGAGTTCGACTACGCCCCTGACGGCAACATCGCGCTTACCGCCGAGGTCCCGGCCTTCACCGACTTCACGCTCGTCCTGAGCTTCGGCAGGGACGAGGTGGAGGCCGTGCTGGAGTCCGCCAAGACCTTATCGAGGTCGATCCGCACGATAGAGAGGGAGTACATAAGGGAGTGGCACCGCTACCTCCACGGGCTTGATAACCTCTCAAGAGCCTCGCTCGACAGCGGCAGGCGTTACCACGCGAGCGCGATAGTATTGAAGACACACGAGGACAAGACATACAAAGGGGGTGTCATAGCGTCCCTATCGGTGCCCTGGGGCGAGGCAAAGGGCGACGCCGAGTCTATCGGCTATCACCTCGTCTGGCCGAGGGACCTGGTAAAATCGGCCTTCGCGTTCATGGCCATGGGGGACGCGGGGACCGCTGTGGCGACCCTCAATTATCTCAAGAACACCCAGAGCGAGGACGGCTCCTGGCCGCAGAACATGTGGATAAACGGGACCCCTTTCTGGAAGTACATACAGCTCGACCAGGTCGCGCTCCCGGTATTGCTCGCGTGGAGGCTCAAAAAGGCCGGAGAGGTGGGCGACGAATACTACCCGATGGTCAAGAAGGCGGCATCCTACCTCCTGAAGTACGGCCCTGTCACCGAGCAGGAGCGGTGGGAGGAGAACAGGGGCCTTTCGCCATCGACGCTTGCGGCTGAAGTCGCGGCGCTCGTGTGCGCGGCGCACTGGGCGGAAGAGGTCGATATCGGGGACTCCGGGTACATCTTCTCCACGGCGGACTCCTGGGCGACACGGCTCGACGAGTTGACTTTCTCCGAGTGCGACTGCCTCGGGGAGGGGGTCCCCGGCCATTACCTCCGGATCGTCCAGCCGCCGCCCGAGTACCTCCCGCCTTCGGAACAGGTCTGCCACGCGCTCGTCTACAACAGGAACAGGCCCAAGGACCAGCCTCACCACCAGGGAGAGCTCGTTGACGCAGGTTTTCTCGACCTCGTGAGGTACGGGCTGAGGGACGCGAAAGACGAGCGGATATTGAGCTCCATACGCGTAGCGGACAGGTATATCAGGTTCTCGTACCCCGGCGGGACCGCCTTCTACAGGTTCAACGGCGACGGCTACGGGGAGAAGGAAGACGGAAGCCCCTTCGACGGCTCAGGCGTCGGCAGGCCCTGGCCCCTTATCACCGGGGAGCGGGGCGTTTACGAGGCCGTCGCGGGCGGGGACGCGGACCTCTACATCAAATCGCTCGAAGGGTTTGCCAACGACGGGCTCATGTTCCCTGAGCAGGTCTGGGACAGGCCCGACATGCCTCTGCGCTCGCTCCGTACGGGCAAGGGCACCGGGTCGGCAACGCCTCTCGTCTGGGCGCACGCGGAGTACATAAAGCTGCTGCGTACAAAGAAGGACAGGCGCGGTTGCGACGTCATAGAAGAGGTGCTCAAGAGATACGTGGCGGATAAGACGCAGTGCAGGATGTCGGAGTGGAAGAAGACGAGCCTCATAGAGACAGCGAGGTCCGCTGACATCATACGGATAATCTCGCCGGAGAAGGCGGACCTTCTCTGGACCGATGACGGCTGGCAGACAAAGGCAGAGAACGAAATGCCCGACACGGGGTTCGGCGTCTGCCATTTCGACTTCAAGCCCGACTCCTTCAGGCCCGGGACGACGCTCACATTCACCTTCCGCTACACCGAGACAGGCGAGTGGGAGGGAAAGAACTACGGCATAAGGGTCGAGTGAAGCGGGGTCTCTCGAAACACGGTATACTTAAGTCCGCTTATATAAAATGCCCGGAGGGCCGGATGAGAAGACCTCTTGCGCGGGTCATAATCGAAGACCATATCGTCTCGGGGCGTTGGGAGCCGGGCGCCGAGATAGGCATAAGGATCGACCAGACGCTCACCCAGGACGCGACCGGGACGCTTGCGTACCTCGAGTTCGAGAACCTCGGGATAGAGGGCGTCAAGACGGAGCTCTCCGCGAGCTACGTCGACCATAACCTCTTACAAACGGACTTCAAGAACGCCGACGACCACTTATTTCTCATGACCTCGGCGCAAAAGTACGGCGTCTGGTTTTCGCCGCCGGGAAACGGCGTATCGCACCCGGTGCACATGGAGAGGTTCGGGCGTCCCGGAAAGACGCTCCTCGGCTCCGACAGCCACACCTGCACCGCCGGCGCGCTCGGGATGATAGCCATAGGGGTCGGCGGGCTCGACGTCGCGCTCGCAATGGCCGGGGAGCCGTTCTATTTGAAGGTCCCGAAGGTGCTCGGGGTAAAGCTCAAGGGCAGGCTCGGCAAATGGGTCTCGGCAAAGGACGTGATACTCGAGATGCTAAGGCGCCACACCGTAAAGGGAGGGCTCGGCAGGATCGTCGAGTACTGGGGGCCGGGGCTCAAAAACCTTACCGCTACAGACCGGGCGACCATCGCCAACATGGGGGCCGAGCTCGGCGCGACGACAACGGTATTCCCGTCAGACGAGCAGACGAGGGACTTTCTGGAGAGGCACGGGAGAGTTGGCGACTGGGCTCCCTTTGAGGCCGAGCCGGACGCC
>JACREV010000232.1 GCA_016218095.1 Deltaproteobacteria bacterium
AGAGGTCTCTCTTATAGCCGCTGAGGACACGCGGCATACAAAGAAGCTCCTCGCCCACTACGGCATAGGCACGCCCCTGACGAGCTACCACGAGCACAACGAGAGGGAAAAGGCTAAGGAGCTCGTAGAGAGGCTCAAGGACGGGGTCGATATAGCGCTCGTATCCGACGCCGGTACTCCGGGGATCTCCGACCCCGGTTACAGGCTCATACATCTCGCCATCGTTAACTCCGTGCCTGTCGTCTCGATCCCCGGACCATCGGCGCTCATGGCCGCGCTTTCCGTATCAGGGTTGCCGTTGGACGAGTTCACCTTCAAGGGCTTCGCACCATCAGGCGAAGCTCGGAGAGCCTTTTTTCTTGAGATGAAAGGGACCGGGCGCACATACGCGTTTTACGAGTCTCCGGGGAGGCTCGTCGATACATTGAAAGACATGATCGCGCTCATGCCGGACGCCGATGTATCTGTCGCGCGCGAGATGACCAAGGTCTACGAGGAGGTCATAAGGGGCAGGGCAGACGAGGTCTACCGGTCTTTAGCAGGCCGCGAGATAAGGGGAGAGGTCGTCGTCGTATTGCACGCGCACAAGGAGCGGATCAAAGAGGCTGATATGGCCTCCGAGATAGAAGCGCTCCTGAAAGAAGGGTTCAGGCTTAACGACGTCGTGAAGGCGGTTTCGAAGGAATCAGGCGTGCCAAGGTCTCAAGTATACAAAGAGGCGTTAAGGGTCCAGGAGGCATTGAAAGGGGAGGGTAAATGAAGAAGGTACTGCTCGGGATAATAATAGGGATAGCCGTTCTGGCCGCGTTCCTCTACTTCGGCGGCGGGAGGTACTTAAGGATATTCGGCGCGAAGACCGAAGAGGCCGGCGAGAAGCTTGAGAAGTACGAAAAAGAGATGAAGAAAGAGGCCGAGGTCTTGAAAGAGAGCGCCAAAGAGGCCGGGGAGACTATTAAAGAGAAGGCAGGCGACGCCAAAGAGGCGGTGAAGGAGACGGCGGAGGGGGCAAAGGAAGCGGTATCAAAGGCGAAGGAGAAGGCGAAGGGATATGTGACGAAGTAGGAAACGGAAGAGCGCCTTGCATTACAGAGGCATGTTTTTTTGATGGAAACATTATAAGATGCTTGGTTCCCGCTTTAAGTGCGCGGGAATGCCGTTCATAATTTTTTTCTTGTCGTTCCCGAGGTTTTACATAGAACTCCTCCCCTTTTTACAAGGGGAGGTTGGGAGGGGGCGTATTTTGGTCCTTTTTCGAAATCGCGGGTTCAGGTTTGCAACCTGAACCCTTTTGATTCGTGGCCTGAATACGCTTGTATGGCTATTCGAACCCTCTGCCTAAAGCCCTTTCGCGCGATTGCGCATGGGAATAACATCTCCTCCGTCTTAACAAGAGAGGGGAGGCCTTGAATTAAATCACTTCACCTCAAACCTGAACGTCGCGTCTATCGGCTCTGTCCCGATGTATATGTCCCTCACCTTGAGCTCAGCCTCCTCCATCCCTTCTCCGAACGGCTTGAATATGAGGAGCTTCGAAGTCTTTTCACCCGGGGAGAGCGTCGTGGAGACGTCGTAGAACCCGCCCCGCAATTTTGATAATTCTTTTTCCCCGCCCTCGGCCCCGGCTTTCAAGTCATAGAGGTCCGTATAGTCGATGGGTTTCAAGTAGCTCGATTCGTCGTCCGTAAGGACCGTCGTGGACGGGTCGTACTGTATCTTTACCTTCGACCTGTTCACTATCTCCATGTTGAAGACGGCGTACTTCGACTTTATGAGCTCGTCGAGTATCGCAACGCCGCCCCCGTCCTTTACGGCCCTCACTCGAATGCTTATGGAATCGTTCTCGAATACGCCTTCGTCGCTCTCCCTGTGGTAGCCCGCGCCCATGTTGTCAACGGGCAAAAGCGCCCCTGTTTTGGGCTTGGTCGAACAGCCCGAGACGATCAGAAGGACGACCAACGCCGATATTCGGATAAGTAAATTGAAAGCCATCAATATGTGTTGAACCTCGTCATGGATTTGAACTCGTCGAACTCCCCCCGGAACTCCTCCCAGGTAACTATTACCTCATCGACGCGGGCGCGAGTCGGCCCTATCCTGCACCACTCGATCACCTTTATCACATCATTCTCCTCGCCTTCGAACACCGCCTCGACCGTCCCGTCCGGCTTGTTCTTTACCCACCCCGAGACGTTGTTCTTCTCCGCGACCTCGGCGGTGGTGGCCCTGTAGTAAACCCCCTGGACGTCTCCTTCGACGATGATGTGGGCGCGTTTTTTCATATTTCAAACCTATCATAAAACCCCGGCATTGGCAACCCCGGCCGGACCGCTAAGGTATATGCTGGATCGGAAGATTTCCTGGAGCGTGAGGAAGGGGATTTTCCTTGTGGGAGAGGGGATCGTGCGCCATCCCCTTACCCCCATCGGGGGAGGGAAGGTCTTTGGGACATGCCGCAAAGTGCGGGGTTATGCTTTTAACTCTTGAAGCCATGTTGCCGCAAGGGTATTATGATTTACGGAGGCGGCATTGAAAAAAGAGATAGTCATAATCGGCGGAGGGCTCGCGGGCTCCGAAGCCGCGTACCAGATACTGAAGCGAGGAGGCCGCGCGCGCGTTATCGAGATGAAGCCGGTTAAATACTCCCCGGCCCACACGCTCCCGACATTCGCCGAGCTCGTCTGCAGCAACTCGCTTAAATCCGACTCCATCGAGAACGCCTCCGGGCTTCTTAAAGAAGAGATGCGCCTCATGGGCTCGCTCGTAATAAGGGCGGCGGAAGCCACGCGCGTCCCGGCCGGGAAGACGCTCGCGGTCGACAGGACGGAGTTCTCCAGGTACATAACCGGCGAGCTGGAGCGCATGGGCGCGGTTATAGAAAGGGCGGAGGCCGTCTCCATACCGGCAGACAGGCCCCTTATAATCGCCACAGGCCCGCTCACGTCAGACGCCTTCGCCGGGGCCGTCTCAGGCCTCATCGGCAGGGAGAGGCTTTATTTCTTTGATGCCGTCGCGCCGATCGTCTACAAGGAGTCCATCGACTTCGAGAAGGCCTTCAAGGCCTCCCGCTACGGCAAGGGAGGCGACGATTACATAAACTGCCCGTTCTCCGAAGACGAATACGAAAGGTTCTACTCGGCGTTGACCGCCGCCGAGGGGTTCGCCTCCCACGAGTTCGACAGTCTCAATTACTTCGAGGGCTGCATGCCCATAGAGGAGCTCGCCAGAAGGGGGCCTAAGACGCTCCTCTTCGGCCCCATGAGGCCGGTCGGGCTTAGAGACCCCCGCACGCAGGCGCGCCCGTTCGCGATCGTCCAGCTCCGTAGGGAAAACCAGGAGGATACCCTCTACAACATCGTCGGTTTCCAGACGAGGATGACTATCCCCGAGCAGAAGAGGGTCTTCCGGCTCATCCCCGGCCTTGAGAAAGCGGAGTTTGCGAGGTTCGGCAAGCTCCACAGGAACAGCTATATCGATTCGCCGTCGCTCCTGAATAAGTCACTGCAATTGAAGGGCGACAATAGTATTTTTTTCGCAGGGCAGATGACAGGCGTGGAGGGGTATGTGGAGTCAGCCGTCTCCGGGCTCCTCGCAGGCATGAACGCGTGCAGGCTTGCAGAGGGCAGGGAGACCGTCGCGCCGCCTCCAACGACCATGACAGGCGCGCTCCTTGCGCATATAACGGCCCCGTCAAAGGACTTCCAGCCCATGAACGCGAACATGGGGCTGCTACCGGAACTGCCCGGCAAGGACAGGAGGGAGCGCCAGGCCGAGAGGGCATTGAAAGACATGAAGGCGTGGGTCCTGGCCGGGTCCTTGCCGGACGGGCAAAGTTCGTATCCAGTGCCAGAGGTTTGAGTTGATTGTAGGAGGCTCCGGATACTTTGGCCCCGCGCCGAGCGGGTCCTCGCCGGACCGGCAAATTCGCAATTGTAGGCCTTGCGTTTGAGAGCACAGAGCAACCCGATTTGAATTTGGCCCCGCGCCGAGCGGGTCCTTGCCGGACCGGCAAATTCGCAATTGTAGGCCTTGCGTTTGAGAGCACAGAGCAACCCGATTTGAATTTGGCCCCGCGCCGAGCGGGTCCTTGCCGGACGGGCAAAGTTCATATCGGGATGACTTGGCTACCCTTGCTCTATAGTTTCCGAAGGATATTGGCCGTACGCCGAGTACCCTCGCCGGACGGGCGAAGTTCAAATCGAAACGGATTGATTGCTCTTGCCTCTTAGTGTCCGAAGGACTTATGTTTCGTTCGAGGCGACGAATCACTTGAAACAGGAAGTAGAATCTGATATAGATAGGTATCGTATGGATAAAAGAAAAGAGATCCTCCTCTCGGCTTTGCGCGAAAAGGACGAGCCTATCAGGAAGCTCGCGGCGGACGCCCTTGAAAAACTCGAGATAAGGGGCAAGCTCGAGCACTTCGAAAGGAAGATAGATTCCGGCGAGATGCTTGAGAAGATCCGCGCGGTCTACGCCCTTGCGGACCTCAAGGGGACCAAGGTCGCCGAGCTGCTCGCCAAGGCCATGAAGGACCCGACCGAGGACGTCCGGGCCGCGGCGGTGAGGGTGCTTGCGAACAAGGGCGAGGCGGCGCTCCCGCTCCTCGTGGAGGCGCTTAAAGACCAGTCCCCGATAGTCGCGAGGGCCGCGGCAGACGCGCTCAGCAATTATCAGGACGCCCGTCTTCTGGGTCCGCTCATGCAGGCGTTGAAGAACCCCGACATAGGGGTCGTCGAGAGGGCGCTCGACTGCATAGGGAGATTAGGCGACAAGAGGGCCGAGGAGGCGATGGCCTTCTTCGCGGTCAAGGGAAACAGGAAGCTCAAGTCCATCGCCATAAAGGCGCTCGGCGAGATGGACCGCTGAGGCATTTCTAAATACCTTTCATAAATCTTTCAATCCAAAGCACACCAAAACTATCTGCACAGGCGACCGCCAGCCTTCCTTGCGTTTCTTCGGCTTGGGCAAACAAAAAGGCGCGGTTAAATTCCGCACCCCACAGTTGTGCTTTAATTGTGCGAATCTACTTTGAAATCCCTGCAGATCTTTTTCAGTATCCTGTAATCATCACCGAGCGTACATATGGAATCCGCATGGCAACAAAGGTCGTCAAAAAGGATATAGCTTATGTTTTTGTCTCTAAGGTCGGCGAAGGCGGGCCTTTTAAGCTGCGCAAGCATCTCCCTCTCCCTCTCGTTAGGGATTAGCACGAACACATGGCATTCATTGTCGGATATCGAAAATATCAGGTCCTTCAGCCTTAAAAGCCCCGAATAGATCGATGTGGTCTTTTCAACCTCAAAGGCGCATTCGATGTCGCTTGTACCTTTCTTAAACCAGAGCACATCGATGAAATTAACTACTTCCATGACGTCATCGGATATTTCCATTTTGGGCAATTCAGGCAACGTCAGAAAAGAGAACTTCTCTCCGTTGTACTCCCTGGAACGGTCATTGGACGCTACGATAACATCATACCCCAGCGCCCTGCCTGCCCTAACAAGCAGATACTGCATCCTCGTGTGCGTAGTATCCTCTTTTTTATCGAGCAAAACTTCTTCGTGACGCTTTTTTACGACCGAGGGCGCTTTGGCGGTTTCTTTTTCAAGCATAGCCTCGGCATTGCCGTCTACAAGGATCCGATTCAGCCCAATCTCGAAAAGAAGCCCGGATATCGCTCCGAGGTCCTTTGAGAGGTGCGCCTTCAACTCGTTATTAGCCTTGATGATTACCTCCCTCATCTCAAGATAGCTCTGCCAGGAGCCGAGCTTCTTCTTTTCCTTGAAAAGGGCATTGTACCCTTGCAAAATAGCGGTATTGAACGGCGGTATCAGAGTCGGGTGAAGGAAATAAAGCAGGTTGGCAACCGCAGGGCCAAGCCCTTTTATATTTTTTTCAGATAGCTTGATTATCTCCGCCAGGAGTTGCTCTTCCTTGCAGGCGCAAAGACATGCCTCGAGAAATTGCCCGAAGGATCTTTTATTCTGTTCGTTTTCATATATGTCAGGGATACGGAGCTTCGGCTTCCAGAAAAAGGCATGAGAAGCCCCCTTGAAGACCTGCTTCTGCTCGGTTATCGAATTCAATACGACTTCGAGAGATGAGCCTTTAAAATCGTTCCCGAAGGCGCCGCTTTTTATCTCTTCGATCACCTCTCTTAAACCTGTCTTGATGGCCCTGAAAGCGCAAAGCCTTTCCTGCCCCTCGACAAACCAGGTATTGTAGACAGATTCCCTGTCAGATTTGTATTTCTCTATGACCGGTATAAGGGTTTCAAAAGACAAGCATAGCCTCTTTGGATGGACGGCTCATTTTATAGAAAAATGCGGAAGGGGTTTTATATTTATCTGGGCTGTATATCCCGGTCGCTCTCGTGTGGAAGGTGGCGGCTTGCAAGCCTCTGCGTTTACCCGATGCCGCCCTATTTGAACCCTATACCGCCTGCGCCGCCTCTCTTTCGAAGAACGAGCCCAGGTCCGTCGAGGTCGTCGCCGGGTTGACGGTCGAGACTATCTCCTTGTCTGTAGCGGTGGAAAGGTCCAGCTCGTACGGGTTCTCGACGATGACGCCTTCGGAATCGTAGAGTATCTTTACGACCGGGCTCTCCTGCTTCTCGGCATTCAACTTCGTCACTATGCCGACCTCGTTCGTTGTGAGCCTTACCATCGTGCCCACGGGGTAGACGCCTATCATGTTGATGAAGGCCTTGAGCGTATCCGGGTTGAAGTGTCTCCCCGAGAAGTTGTTCATCACCTTTATCGCCTCGACCGGGCTGTGGGGCTGTTGGTAGACGCGGAGCGTAGTGAGCGCGTCGTAGGCGTCCGATATCGTTATGAGCTGGCTCAAGGGATGGAGCGATGATGTCGTCTGCGGATACCCCGAGTGGTCGTACTTTATGTGGTGCTCGTATATGAGCCTGCCGACAGTCTCGTCGAGCCCGTCCATGCGCTTGGCTATGTTCGAGCCGAGAAGCGGGTGCTCTTTTATCTTCTCCCATTCCTCGGAGGAAAGGCCGCCGGGCTTCCTGATGATGTTCTCGGCGACCCCGGTCTTGCCGACGTCGTGGAGGAGCGCCGCGACCCCGACCGCGTGGAGGTCGTCCTTGGGGAGCCCCATCGCCCTTCCGAGGGAGAGGGCCATGATGGAAACGTTGACCGAGTGGTTATAGAGATAGTTGTCGTAGTTCTTTATCATGGTGAGGCCGAGGATCGCGTTCTGGTCCGAGAAGACCGTCTCGGTTATCTCGTCGACTATGGTCTTGACCGGCTCGGACCTCGGTATCTTCCCCATCCTCACCTCGCCCATGACGTTCTTGACCACCTCAACGGCCCCGTTGTATATCTCGAGGACGTTCCTCTTGCCCATGGGCACGGACTTTAACGTTATGTGGGTCACGCCCTTTGCATGGAGCTCCCTCTGCAGTTCCTTGCCCTGAATAGGCTGGCCGGAGAGTATGTCGAAGACCGCCGAGAGCTCCTTTAATGTAGACCCTTTCTCGAATATGATGGCGTCGATGTTCTTGTCCGCCATGTACTGGAGGATGTCGGGGTAGAGCTTGTCGCCGTCCTGTATCAAGGTGTCCTCGAACGTGAGGGTCTCGTGCAGGATGCCGATGGCGATGTTGCTCGTGGACCTGAGCTCTTCGGTTATGAGCTGGAAGGTCTTGTTCACGGGCGCGGCTATGGCCGGGTGCCCCGGCGGGTAGAGCTTCTTGCTCTTCAGCGCCGAGTTTATCGATTTGAGAATGAGTTCGCTTGCGTCACCGTTCATTTGCTTTTTTTCTCTCTTCCCTCAAGGATTCTTCTGCACGCGGTGTAAAGCTCGACCGAGGCGTCCTTGCAGGCCTCTTGAACGGCCTTGTACGCCTCCTCGGTGCCGATTGCGCCGAGCGATTGGGCGGCGAGTATCCGTACCTCCTCGTTCGACCTTTTACCGAACCAGACCTTCTTGAAGAGGAGCCTGGTCAGGTACGGCACCGCCTTTTCGCTCCCTATGTGCCCGAGCGCCCTTATGGCCTCCCTCTTCGGCTCGTGGATCTCGCCGAGAGTCTCCTTGCGGAGGGCTATCTCGCCGAGTATATCCACGACCGCCGGGTCTTTCAGGACCCCGAGCGAGATTATCGCCTGCGCCACTATGGAAGGGTTCTCCTCGCCGAGGGTCTTTATGAGTATCGCGGTCGCCCTCGGCCCGCCTATCTTGACGAGGCTTTTAAGGACCTCTTTCTTTACCCTCGGCTCGTTATTCGAGTACGCCGCCTCTATCGCGTCAAGCGATTCCGGGTCCTTGAGCTCGCCGAGCAACCCGACCATCTGCCTTACGACGTACCACTCCGGGTGGTTGAGCCTCTCCTCGATGAGCGGCCTTATGGGTCTTCCGAAGCGGATTATCAGATTGAAGAGGTTCCGCCTCGTCACCGCGTCCCCGGAGTCGATTATGGCGTCGAGGAGCGCCCTTGCCGCATCTTCCCCGGCAAATAGAAGGATGCTGTTGATCACCCCCCGGTGCCGCTCGTCCTTCAAGGCGAGCCTCTGCACCAGATAAATGATCATATCATGGTTGAGGAAAGACCTCAATCTCTCGGCGGCGAGCGTCCTTATGTCGTCGGCGAGCCTGGGGTGAGTGGAGAGGTGCTCGACGAAGACGAGGCACGCGGGGAATATCTCGTCGAGCCGCTTCTCCATGAGTATCGGCTCGGCCTTCTCCTTGAGCCTCACGGAGAGGTCCTGGTATTTGATGAAGTCCCTCTCGTTCCTTATGAGCGATACGAGGTCCGCGAAGGGTATCTCTTCGGCCTTCTCCTCTTCCTTGGGCGGCGGGGGCTTTTCCTCCTCCTGCGACTGGGACTCCCCGGGGGCCTCTTCCACCTTTTTCTTCTCCTCCGCGAGTTCCTTCCTCTCCTCCTCCTTTTTTTCTTCGAGCTCCCTTTTGATCTTGAGGAGGTCCTCGGGCCTTAAGGCGTTTATGAGTACGCCGGTGACGTCCTTGAGGGCGAAGACCGCCTCGGCGCCGCCCGCCTCAAGGAGGTCTTCGGGCTCGAGCTTTACGATCGAAAGGAAGACCTTGAGCTCCCCGACCGTGAGCCTCGGCGAGAAGGTTATCTCCTTTATGCGCCTGAAGAAGAGCTTCTTGGCGAGAGAGGCGACCTCGGCGCTGCCCGGCGCCACAGGGGTCTTGTTATCATAGAAACCCTTCTGGTCTATCTTCCATTTTATCTCGCCCTGCGCCTCGAGCGACTTTCTAAACAGCAGATAACATTTCTCAACTGCGGCGTCTAGCTGAGGGTGCCCCTCAGGGTAGAAATTATGCATCTTGACAGCCTTGTTGAGTTCAATTAGTATGTTCGTGTAGCTCGGGATTTCTATAGACATATCCGTATCTTTTCAATGGCTTTTATGAAACTCATATTAGCAAAACTGGCATGATTGTCAATTGTAAACATCGTGTTTGACGGGCCCCATGGCTAAGGCGAAGACATACTATTCCTGCCAGACCTGCGGCCACGTCTCATACAAGTGGCTCGGCCGGTGCCCCGATTGTTCGGCCTGGAACACCTTTGTCGAGGAGGTCGAGGCCCCGGTCTCAAAGAGGGGCGCTACAGCGCCCTCCAGCTCCTCCCCCGAGCCTATCTCGAATTTAACCACCGAAAAGGAGTTCAGGGTAAGGACCCGCATCACGGAGCTCGACCGCGTCCTCGGCGGCGGCATGGTCCCCGGCTCGGCTATCCTCATAGGCGGCGACCCTGGAATAGGCAAATCCACGCTCCTCCTGCAGGCGATGGGGAGGCTCGCCGAAGCCGGAGTCAAGGTCCTCTACATCACAGGAGAGGAATCGATGAGGCAGATACGCCTCAGAGGCGAGAGGCTCGGGGCGATATCGGAAAACCTCCTCGTCTTCGCCGAGACCTCCCTTGAAAAGATCATCGACACCATCTCCGGCATCAAGCCCGGCGTCCTCGTCATAGACTCGGTCCAGACCATATTCACCTCAGCCTTCGAGTCATCTCCCGGGTCCGTAAGCCAGGTGCGGGAGACCTCCGCGAGGCTCATCTCGCACGCCAAGGCGCTGGAGATCCCGCTCTTCCTCGTGGGGCACGTGACAAAGGACGGCTCCATTGCCGGGCCGAAGGTCCTCGAACACATGGTCGACACCGTCCTCTACTTCGAGGGCGAAAGGGGCCACCCGTTCCGGATCTTGCGCGCCGTAAAGAACCGTTTCGGCTCGGTCATGGAGATAGGCGTATTCGAGATGAAGGACTCGGGCCTCATAGAGGTCACGAACCCCTCGGAGGTATTCCTCGCGGAGAGGCCCTCGGACTCGTCCGGCTCCGCCGTGGTATCGAGCCTCGAGGGGACGCGGACGATACTCGTCGAGGTCCAGTCGCTCGTCTGCCCGACGCTCTTCGGGGTGCCCCGGAGGACGGTCGTGGGCGTAGACCACAACAAGGTCATGCTGCTTGCCGCGGTACTTGAGAAGAAGGCCGGGGTCTCGCTCGCCAACCACGACATCTTCGTAAAGGTCGCGGGCGGCATAAGGCTCGATGAGCCGGCGATAGACTTAGGGATACTCGCCTCTCTCGCCTCGAACTTCCTCGACAAACCCATCGAACCCAAGACGGTCATATTCGGAGAGGTCGGGCTCGCCGGGGAGGTGAGGGCGATAAGCCAGGTCGAGCAGAGGGTCCGGGAGGCCGAGAAGCTCGGGTTCAGGCGGTGCGTGCTGCCCAAGGACAACCTGAAGCATTTGAAGAAAGCAGGGTCGATGCGCCTTGAAGGGGTCGCCACGATAAAGGAAGCAATTGAAAAGTTCTTTTAGGCCCGGTCTTAAGGCAGTGTCCTAAATACCCTATAGATAAGGGACTTTCGTTTTGATATAATTTGTTTACAGGCCCCCGATCTCGGGAGGGGCGTCCGTTGTTTTATTCCTCGTCGGAGGCCGTATCGTTGGTGATAAAGACCGGCGCATCCAAGGTAAGGGGCTTTATCATTGCCCTGTTTTTCCTCTCCAGCATCGTTTTTTCCGGCAAGGCCCTCGCCTCGGAAAGGCCTTTTTATACCGACCTGGGGCAGATGAATTACGCCCGCTTCCTCATGCACGGGGGCGGGTACAGGGCGGCGGCAAGGGAGTTCGCGAGGGTCATAGAGTCTTTCCCCGGAAGCCCCTTTCTCGTCGAGGCCCAGTTCGGCCTCTCTGAGGCCTATTACATGGCCGGGCTTTATGACAAGGCCGAGGTCCAGTACAGGCAATTCGTCAGGAACTTCGGGGACAGCCCTTTTGCGGGCAGAGCCCGCGTAAGGCTCGACGAGCTCGGTTGGATGCGCATCAAGCGCCTCCCCGTCGTTCCTCTTCCGGAAGTGGTTTTAAAACCTGCCAAGGGGCTCAAGGCCGTGCAGGTCATGCTCTTCGAGGGGAGGACCCTTGAGGAGGTCGAAGGGGAGATCGAGGGTCTCAAGGCCGCCGGGGTCGACACCATAATCCTCCGCGTCTTTCATAACAGCGGGGACAGGTTCTACCGGTCCGCCGCCCCGAGGGAGAAAAGGGGCGTATACTTCAATACCTCTTCGGCCCCGGTCGTCGACGACATGCTCTCCGGGATACTCTCGGCGGCTCACAGGCACGGGATCAAGGTATTCGCGTGGATGACGACGAGGTACGCCGACTACGGGGTCGAGGGTGACGAAGACCTGGCGTGCAGGGGCTACGACATCCGCTCAAGGGGTTTCGTAAGGTGCAAGGGGCTCGACCTCTTCAACGACAGGGCGGTCGAGAGGCTCGAGCGCATCTACGCCGACCTCGCCGAATACGAGATAGACGGGGTGCTCTTCCAGGACGACCTGGTACTAAGGCACAACGAGGGCTTCGGAGCTCGCATGGAGGCGCTTTTTAAAAAGGAGACAGGGGTGGAGATGGACCCCGAGTCGCTGTATCTCCGGACGGACGGCCAGTCCGTACATTATACGGAACTATTCTGGAAGTGGGCCTCGTGGAAGAACCGGCGGCTCCTCGACATAGCCGGGAGGCTTAAAGGGGTCGTGGCGAAGAAGAGGCCGGAGGCCAGGTTCGCCATAAACCTCATGTACGAGTCGGTCACCAACGCCCCTTACGCCCTAGCGTGGCTCTCGCAGGACTTCTCCGAGGCGGCGCGGAGAGACTTCGACTACTACTCCATCATGGCCTACCACAGGCAGATGGGGACGGAGCTGAAAAGGGACCCGGAAGAGATACGGGGGATGATAGAGCGGATGGTCGTGGACGCCTCCGCCTCAGTCGGAGCGGAGAAGGTCCTCATCAAGGTGCAGACCATAGACTGGTCCTCGGGCGAGGCTCTGCCAGACGACGAGGTAGCCGGGATACTTAAGAGCGTAATGGCGAAGGAGCGCGTCTCACTTGCCGTCGTTCCCTACAGGAAGGACCTGCCGCTCAAGGAGCTTGCCGGGGGCGGGAGCGCTTCCGCGGCGGCTACATTTAAAGAGGAAGGCATATGACGATATTGATGGACAAGGACTCTATCTGCTCGCTCTGCAGGTGCCACATCAGGGAGAACACGATCTTCACCGGCCTGAACGACGCCCAGCTCGACGCCTTCAAGGACGTCGTAATCATCTCCTCGTATAAAAAGAGGGAGGTAGTCTACCTCGACGGCGACGAGTGCTCGGGCCTCTACATCATAAGGACCGGGAGGCTCAAGCTCGTAAGGTCTTCATCCACCGGCAAGGAGCAGATAATCAACATCTTGAACCCCGGCGACCTTTTGGGCTTCGAGGTCTTCTACGAGGGGAGGACCTACAGGAACACGGCCGTCGCCATGGAGGACTCGGAGCTCTGCTACATAGAGAAGAACGCGTTCTTCAAGATACTCGAGAGGGAGCCGGACATATCGAAGAAGCTCATCATCTCGCTGGGGAAGGAACTGAACCACGCCTACGAGAGGATAGGGAACCTCGGCCTCCTTAACGCCAAGGAGAAGCTCGGCCATCTCCTCTATACGCTCGCGAACGAGTACGGCGTCAAGGCCGACGGGGGGGTGACGCTCAACCTCACGCTCTCGAGGCTTGAGATAGCGGAGCTCCTCGGCATAACGCAGGAGACCTCCATCAGGCTCCTTAAGTCCTTCAAGGAAGACGGCATACTGGAAATAAGGAGAAAAGAGATACTCATAAAGTCCATGTCCAGGCTGAAGGAATTCTCCGAGTAACCGGGCGCATACGCCCTAAGGACCGCCTCACCCAAATGGCATTTTCCATCCGAACAAGACTGACCTTCTGGTACGTCACCCTCCTGACCGTGAGCCTCATAGGCTTCGGCGCGGCATTCTCGTATTCGCTCCTCAAGATATACATGTACAGGACCGACAACCAGATAAGCTCGGTCGCGAACATGATGGTCCATACGGTCGTAAAACCGTCCGGGCAGATGTTCCTCCCCAGGGACTTCGATATCATATTGGAGAGGTTCTTCGGCATAAGGACCGCCGGGAACTACATACAGGTCCTCGACCCTCTCGGGCAGACCGTGGCGAGGTCTTCGAACCTCGAAGGCATGAGGCTCCCCATCACGAGGGACACCTACCACGCGGCCGTAAACGGCGCGACGACCTTCGAGATAATCCAGAATATAGGCAAGTACCCCGTAAGGGTCGTCACAAAGCCGATATTCGTCCCTGAGAAGGGGCTCGTGGCTATAGTCCAGGTGGGTTCCTCGCTCGAGGGGATAGACGAGGTCTTCCATTCGCTCGCCTACATCTTCATGCTGGGGGCCGCGGCCTCCGTCATCATTGCGAGCGCCGTCGGCTGGTTCCTCGCGAAAAAGGCTCTGAAGCCGGTCTCCGAGATAACGAAGCTCGCGCGCAAGATCGAGGCCGAGAACCTGAACGAGCGGATAACCATCGAGGTCCCGAAGGACGAGATCGGCCAGCTCGCTTCCACCATAAACGAGATGATAGCGAGGCTTGAGAAGTCGTTCAAGCAGATAAAGCAGTTCACGGGCGACGCCTCCCACGAGCTCAAGACCCCGCTTACGATATTGAAGGGCGAGATGGAGATAGCGCTCAGGTCAAAGGACGACATAGGGGCGATGCGCGAGGCATTGAGGTCCAGCCTCGAGGAGATAGACAGGATGAACTACATCGTCAGGAACCTCCTCGACCTCGCGAAGATGGACGTGGAGAAGGAGTCGCTCCCGAAGGAGAGCGTCGACCTCGACAAGCTCCTGAAAGAGCGGCTCGAGCACTTTAGGCGCCTTGCCCTTGACAGCGGTATTGAGATGTATATCCTCAAGAGTATACCCTTGATCGTCCGCGGGGACAGGGTGAGGATAAGCCAGCTGCTATCCAACCTCATCGACAACGCGATAAAGTACACGCCGAGCGGCGGCACGGTCGAGCTCTCGCTCTTCGAGGAGGGCGCTCAGGCGGCCTTCAGGGTAAGGGACACCGGCGTCGGGATATCCAAGGAGGACGCGCCGTACATATTCGACAGGTTCTACAGGGTGGACAAGGCGCGCTCCAGGGACGTCGGCGGGGCCGGGCTCGGCCTTTCCATATGCAAGGGGATAGCCGAGGCGCACGGCGGGACGCTTGAAGTAGCGAGCGTCCCAGGCAGGGGCTCGACCTTCACGGCCAGGCTCCCGCTCGCCGCGGCGCCGGCCGCCTGATCCCTTTGAAATGAGATATAATCATCGCGGCGCTTGCTGGCGTGATATATGCGAATAGATTTCGAAGCGTCAGAACAAAGCAGACCAAGGCGCGACGAAGGACGGGCGCGAGGCGTACTTTTGGGTACGCCGCAACGACTGTCCGAGGAGCAACGCAGGTATGCAAAGTTATGGCGCTTCGAACAAAAGGAGGGCAAAGTCAATGAACGTCGGCATACTTACCGGAGGCGGAGACTGCCCGGGACTTAACGCCGTAATACGGGCCATAGTCAAGAGGGGGCATCAGTTCGGATACGAGTTCACGGGCATCAAGGACGGGTGGAGGGGGCTCCTCCAATCCAAGACGATAAAGCTCACGAAGCAGGCGGTCTCGGGGCTCCTCCCCATGGGCGGCACCATCCTCGGCACATCGAGGACGAACCCGCTTAAGGACCCCAAGGACGCTGAGACTCTCTTTAAGAACATCGAGGCGTTGAAACTCGACGCCATAATAGCGATAGGCGGGGATGACACCCTGGGGGTAGCCGCAAAGCTCCATGCCAAGGGGATCAAGGTCGTGGGCGTGCCGAAGACCATAGACAACGATCTCTCCGGCACGGACTTCACCTTCGGGTTCGACACCGCCGTCTCAATCGTCACATGGGCGCTCGACAGGCTCCATTCGACGACCGAGGCACACCAGAGGGTGATGGTAGTAGAGGTCATGGGCAGGCACGCGGGATGGATAGCCGTCTACGGCGGCATAGCCGGAGGGGCCGACGTTATTCTTATACCCGAGAAGCCCTTCGATATCGACGAGGTCTGCGCGGTAATAAAGAAGAGGAAGGAAGAGGGGAAGAACTTCAGCCTCGTCGTCGCGGCGGAGGGCGCGTACCCAAAGGAGGCGGGCGGCATGATAACGAAGGACAAGACGCTCGACTCCTTCGGCCACGCTAAGCTCGGCGGCGTCGGAGAGTTCCTCGCGACCGAAATAGAAAAGAGGACGGCGCTTGAGTCCCGCTACGTGGTGCTCGGGCACCTCCAGAGGGGCGGCACCCCGACGGCCTACGACAGGATACTCGCGACGCGCTACGGCATACGGGCGATAGAGCTCGTGAACGAGGGGAACTTCGGACGCATGGTCGCGCTCCAGGGGAATAAGATAGTCGACATCTCACTCGCGGAGGCTACCGCGAAGCTCAAGACCGTGGACCTCGAGATGTACAGGATAGCGCACATATTCTTCGGTTAGGGGGGCGCCCCGGTGCACGGCTGTAAAGTGGCCGTATGCCCTTGTCTTGCTTTAGCATTATAAACTATCCCTAGAGGCGGGACTAACGAGTCCCGCCTTTTTTCCCGCCTCTTATAAGATCAAGGTTGCCGTGAGACACTTTCTAAGACCCCTTATAGCCCTATTTTTATCCGCCCTCTTTCTCCACGCCTGCTCAAGGCCGCCTGACGAGGAGAGGATCCGCGAGAGCGTGTCAGAGGCCGTCGAGGCGGCTGAGGCGAAGGACGTTAAGGCCTTCATGCGCCTTATATCCAGGGAATACGCCGATGATAAGGGGAACGACTACAACGCCATAAAATCCATCCTCGTCTACCAGTTATTGCGGCCAGAGCCGGTAAAGGTCTTTGTGAGGGGCCTCTCAGTCGAGGTCAAGGGGGAGACCGCCCTTGTCGACGCGAAGGCGATAACGATAAGGGGGAGGGATGTGAAGACGCTCTCCGATATCGTCCCCGATGAGGCGCAAGCTTACAGGTTCTCGATTACGTTCAGAAATGAGTCCGGCGACTGGAAGGTAAGGTCGGCCGCATGGGAGCCGATAGGTCTCGCGGGGTTGCTGTGAGCGGAGCGCCCCGGAGGCTTATAGCGGACGCGATGCTCGGAAAGCTCGCGAGGTGGCTCCGCACTTTAGGGTACGACTGCGCCTTTGAGCCCGATATCACCGACGACGACCTCATCAAAAGGGCTGTGGAGGAGGGGAGAGAGATACTTACGCGGGACACCTTGCTCATCCAGCGCCGCGCGGTGCGCGGCAGGGCGATATTCATCGAGAGCGACCTCGTCGTCGACCAGCTCAAGGAATTATCGAAGAGGTTCGAGATAAACGCCGCAGGCTTCCTCACCCGGTGCCTTAGGTGCAACATCCCGCTTGAGCCGATGAATAAAGAGGCCGCAAGGGATAAAGTCCCGCCGTATGTCTTCGCCACCCAGGAGAGGTTTTCAGTATGTACCGGATGCTCTCGCATATACTGGGGAGGCACTCACAAGGCGCGTATGATAGAGGCGATAGAGAGGATGCTCAAGGGGATAGAGGGTTGACCATGCTTAGTTTTGCTCCCCTCCTTTACAAGGAGGGGACGGGGGAGGTCGTCTTGCTTTAAAAACACTGCGCAAGAGACTGGATCCCCGCTTTCGCGGGGATGACAGTATGGTTCGTTTGTCATTCCCGAGGTTTTAATCGGGAATCCAGTTCTAAGGACATAAATCTTATACGACCATACGGAAACCGGTCAGCACCGCCTCATTTGGAACTCGCGCGCTTTCCTTCCCCTTTGAAATCTCCCCCCAAAGATGTTAGCCTTGCCCGGAAAAGAAAGGAGATACCTTATGGACGGGTTCGTGATCGTATTCTCGACCGCCCAGAATGAAGAAGAGGCGGCGCGTATCGGAAAGGCCGTCGTGGCCGAGGGGCTCGCGGCGTGCTGCAACATAGTCCCCCGCATAAGGTCGATCTACACCTGGAAGGAAAAGGTCTTTGACGAACCAGAGGTACTCTCCATCTACAAGACGAGGGGTGCGCTCTTCGGAAGGCTCAAAGACAGGATAAAGGCCCTCCACGGCTACGAGGTCCCGGAGATAATCGCCGTCGACATAAAGGACGGCCTGCCGGAATACCTCGCCTGGATAGACGAGGTCACGAAGGGGTAGGGAGCGGATGTCCGGGGCCGATGTCGATGTCCTTCGGAGGCTATAGAGGCAAGGGTAGCCAAGTCATCCTGATATGCTTTGCCAGTCCGGCGAGGGTACTCGGCGTACGGCCAATTTTAAATCGGGTTGCTCCAGGCTCCCGGACACAAAGCCGCCCAATACGGATTTGCCCGTCCGGCGAGGACCGCTCGGCGCGGGGCCGATGTCCTTCGGAGGCTATACAGGCAATGGTAGCCAAGTCCTTTCGATTTGAGCTTTGCCCGTCCGGCGAGGACCTTTTCTTTTGACAAACCAGGCGCGATTATTTACAATGTTATATTGTGTTTTTTAAGGGTTTAAAAGGACCATAGACAGGGGACGGCGATCAAGTGGCGGATAAGAACAGGATAAGGAATTTTTCGATAATAGCCCATATAGACCACGGCAAATCCACGCTCTCGGACAGGCTCCTCGAGTACACGGGGACGATAACCAAAAGGGAGATGGTCGACCAGTTCCTTGACAAGATGGAGCTTGAGAGGGAGCGCGGCATCACCATCAAGGCCCAGACCGCGCGCTTGAACTACAAGGCCGACGACGGGAACACCTATATACTGAACCTCATAGACACGCCGGGCCACGTCGACTTCAGCTACGAGGTGAGCCGGTCCCTTTCCGCCTGCGAGGGGGCTATCCTCGTAGTCGACGCCTCACAGGGGGTGGAGGCCCAGACCGTAGCGCACTTGTATACCGCGGTAGACGTCGGGCTCGACATAGTCCCTGTCCTTAACAAGATCGATCTCCCCGCCGCGGACCCCCCTCGGATAAAGGAAGAGATAGAGGAGGTCCTCGGCATTGACGCATCCGAATCCGTCCTTGCGAGCGCGAAAGAGGGGATAGGGATAAAGGACATCCTTGAGGCTATTGTAAAGAGGATACAGCCCCCCAAGGGAGATGAGGAGAGGCCGTTGAAGGCACTCGTCTTCGACTCGTGGTATGACATCTACCAGGGCGTAGTCGTCCAGATAAGGGTCTTCGACGGCTGTGTCAAGAAGGGGATGAAGATAAAGTTCATGGCCACAGGGAAGACCTTCGACGTCGACAAGGTCGGCGTCTTCGCCCCCGGCCCCAAGGAGGCCGAATCCCTCGGAGTAGGCGAGGTCGGCTTCGTCATAGCCAATATAAAAGAGGTGAGGGAGACGAACGTCGGCGACACCATAACAGACGCGCTCGTCCCTACCGAAGAGCCGTTCCCCGGCTACAAGGCCGCCAAATCGATGGTCTTCAGCGGACTCTACCCGGTCGACTCCGCCCAGTACGAGAACCTGAAAGAGGCGGTCATAAAGCTCAGACTCAACGACTCTTCGTTCACGTTCGAGCCCGAGACCTCGCTTGCGCTCGGGTTCGGCTTCAGGTGCGGCTTCCTCGGCCTTTTCCACATGGAGATAATACAGGAGAGGCTTGAAAGGGAGTACGGGCTCGCGCTCATAACGACGGCCCCGACCGTCATCTACAGGGTCACGAAGACCGACGGCACGGTCGTCATGGTCGACAACCCCTCGAACCTGCCTTCGCCACAGTATATAGATTTTGTCGAGGAGCCGTTCATACTCGCGACCCTCCACCTGCCCGCGGAGTTTTTAGGAGGGGTGCTCGCATTGTGCGAGTCGAAGAGGGGCATACAGAGGGAGATAAAGTTCCTGACCACATCAAGGGTCATGGTCGAGTACGAGATACCGTTGAACGAGATAGTGCTGGATTTCTACGACAAGCTCAAGACCCTGTCGAAGGGCTACGCATCGATGGACTACGACTACCTGGACTTCAGGAAGTCCGACCTCATAAAGCTCGACATACTCATAAACGGGGAGGCGGTCGACGCGCTCTCTTTAATAGTCCCGCGCGAGAGGGCGTTTGCGAGGGGCAAGGACCTCGCCGAGAAGATGAGGGAGATAATCCCGAGGCAGATGTTCGAGGTGATAATACAGGCGGCGATAGGCTCGAAGGTCATCGCGAGGGAGACGATAAAGGCCCTCCGGAAGAACGTCACGGCAAAGTGCTACGGCGGCGACATCACGAGGAAGAGGAAGCTCCTCGAGAAGCAGAAGGAAGGCAAGAAGCGGATGAAGCAGGTCGGAAGGGTGGAACTCCCGCAGGAGGCGTTCCTGGCTGTATTGAAAGTCAGCTAAAAGAAAAAAGGCGGTAAAACGGGCAGACATGGAAGATAAAAAGGAACAGAAGGACAAGAAGAAAAACGTAAGGGAGATAGTAGAGGCCGTAGTCATAGCCCTGGTCCTCGCCCTCATCATAAGGACCTTCGTCATACAGGCCTTCAAGATACCGTCGGGGTCGATGGAGGACACGCTCCTTGTAGGCGACCACATAGTCGTCTCCAAGTTCGCATACGGCATACAGGTCCCGAAGCCGGCCATCATCAAGGTCTTCGGCGCCTCCATCCCTTTCTTCGAGACGAAGCTCATCCCGTCATGGGGCAAGGTCGACCACGGAGACGTCGTAGTCTTCCGTTTCCCGGGGGACAGGTCGAAGGACTACATCAAGAGGGTCATTGGGCTGCCCGGGGACAGGGTGGAGTTGAGAGATAAGGTCCTCTACCTGAATGGTGAAAAGATGGACGACCCCTGGGGCGTGAACAAGGGCGGTCTCTACGGCGAGGACACCGAGAAGAACGTCAACTTCGGCCCCTACACGGTCCCTGAGGGGACCGTCTTCGTCATGGGCGACAACCGCGACAGGAGCTACGATTCGCGCTACTGGGGCCCGGTCCCGTTCAAGGACATAAAAGGCAAGGCCTTCATCATCTACTGGTCGTGGAACAGGGACAGCCATTGGGTGAGGTTTGGCAGGCTCGGCGACATCATCCATTAGGCTGCTCCCAAGTCCATCTGCTTTGTTGGCATCAAAGCTCACCGTTGCGGCGTACATAACTAAAGTACGCCTCGCTCCCCGATGCCTCGACGTCTCGCTCCTCGACGCCTCGCGTCCGGTGCTTTTTGAGCAGCCTAAGTTTTTCATCAATCTATCCGGGCTAAGGCCCGCATTGCCCAAAAAACCATTGAAGGTTTCGACTTTTGATGTTATAAGGCAGGGATGCTCGGCCTGGTGGAAAAGTTTATCGACTACCTCGCGGTCGAGAGGAACTCCTCCCCCAACACAAGGCTCGGATACGCGAGGGATTTAAGGCAGTTCCACGCCTTTCTTAAGTCGGAGCCGCGCTATGTCGGGCCCGATGGGGAGGTCGATATCGAGAGGCTCGACGAGCCCGCTGTCTCGGGTTTCGTCTACGCGCTCTTCAGATCGAACAAGAAGATATCTATCGCGAGGAAGCTCTCCTCGATAAGGTCTTTTTTTAGATTTCTCGTTAAAAAGGGGCTCGCAAAAGCCAACCCCGCCGAGTGCGTCTCCGCCCCCAAGGTCGAAAGGTTCCTCCCGTCGGTCCTGACCGTCGAGGAGGCCAAATCCCTGATAGAGGCGCCCAGGGGCGCTGTGGAGGGGCGGGAAGAGAGCCCTTCCGTTCTGAGGGACCTCGCGGTACTGGAGGTCCTTTATTCGTCGGGCATAAGGGTAAGCGAGCTTACCGGCCTCGATATCGGCTCCGTCGACATGGGGGCCGGGACGATAAAGGTCCTCGGCAAGGGCAACAAGGAGCGGATAGCCTATCTCGGCGATTACGCGAAGGAGTCGCTCCGGCTCTATATCGAGAAAGAAAGGCCCGCCGGTGGCGGCCCGCTCTTTACAGGCGGCAAGGGGGGGCAAGGGGGGCAAGGGGGCGGGAATAACGCGAGACGCCTTACCCCCAGGACGGTCCAGAGGCTCGTAAAAAAATACACCGCAACGAGCGGGATAAACAAGACGCCTACGCCGCACTCGCTCCGGCATACTTTCGCCACACACCTTTTGGACGCGGGAGTGGACCTTCGCTCCATACAGGAGCTCTTGGGCCACAGCAAGCTCTCGACGACCCAGAGGTACACGAAGGTCGGCGTTGCCGCTATGATGGCGGCTTATGACGCGGCCCACCCGAGGGCGAAGTCGAAGAAATAGATGGGCGGCGGAAGAGTTCCTGTAGCTTGTAGTGATTTATTCTAAACTCCTCCCCCTTGACGGGGGAGGTTGGGTGGGGGTGAAAAGGCTTTCCATCCTCCCATCTATCTCCTCCCATTTATCGACACAGGGAGGGGAAGTAAAAAGAATAAACCCGCGGATCTCAGCGGAGTAGTTAGTATGGAGACTCAATTGACTACCTTCCACGGCACCACAGTCATAGCCGTAAGGCGTAACGGGTCGGTCGCAATGGCCGGGGACGGGCAGGTGACGCTCGGCTCCACGGTCGTCAAGCGCGGCGCGATAAAGGTGCGCAGGATAAAAGAGAAGGTCCTTGCCGGGTTCGCCGGCTCGACCGCCGACGCCATGACGCTGTTCGACAAGTTCGAGGCGAAGTTCGATGAGACGAGGGGCAACATCACCAAGGCCGTCGTCGAGCTCGCCAAGGACTGGCGGACCGACAGGGTCCTAAGGCGGCTTGAGGCGTTGCTCATCGTGGCCGACAAGGACCACACCTTCATGATCTCGGGAAGCGGCGACGTCATCGAGCCGGAGGACGGCATAGCCTCCATCGGCTCGGGCGGCTCATTCGCCGCCGCGGCGGCAAAGGTGATGATGAGACACACTAATCTCACCGCAAGGGAGATAGCCGAAGAGGCGATCAAGACCGCCGCCGAGATATGCATATACACGAACAACGAGATAACGGTAGAGGAACTTTCATAATGAAAAGCTTTACCCCGAGGGAAATAGTCTCCGAGCTCGACAAATACATAATAGGGCAGAGGCAGGCAAAGAGGGCCGTCGCCATAGCGCTCCGTAACCGATGGAGGCGCCAGCAGGTGAGGCCCGAGCTGAGAGACGAAATATCCCCCAAGAACATCATCATGATAGGCCCGACGGGTGTCGGCAAGACGGAGATTTCCCGCAGGCTCGCCAAGCTCGCGCAGGCGCCGTTCATAAAGGTGGAGGCCTCGAAGTTTACGGAAGTCGGATATGTCGGCCGGGACGTGGAGTCCATCATAAGGGACCTTGCCGAACTCGCCATCAAGATGGTCAAGGACGAGGAGAAGGTGAACGTCCGCGTAAAGGCGAGGGACTCAGCCGAAGAGAGGCTCCTTGACTGCCTCCTTCCGCCCGTCACCTCGCCCCCGTTCCAGGCGATCGATCAGGAGAAGCTCGCAAAGGAGCGGGAACTCCAGAAGTCGACGAGGGACAAGCTCCGCGCGCTCCTTCGGGAGGGCAAGCTCGACGACAGGACCGTCGAGATAGAGACCTCCGAACAGCAGAAGATGCCGTCGATCGAGATCCTCTCCTCCCAGGGTGTCGAGGAGATGGACATGAATTTGAAGGACATGTTCTCCAACCTCTTCCCGAAAAAGACGCGGAAGAGGAAGGTGAAGGTGCCCGAGGCCTTCGAGCTCATCACGCAGGAGGAGACCCAGCGCCTTATCGACATGGAAAAGGTGGTGAAAGAGGCGGTCGAGCGCGTAGAGCAGTCGGGCATAGTATTTATCGACGAGATAGACAAGATCGCCGGGAGGCAGGCCGGGCAGACCCCGGATATCTCGAGGGAGGGCGTCCAGAGGGACCTGCTCCCCATAGTCGAGGGCTCTACCGTGAACACCAAGTACGGCATGGTCAAGACCGACCACATATTATTCATCGCCTCCGGCGCGTTCCATGTCGCCAAGCCTTCGGACCTTATCCCCGAGTTCCAGGGGAGGTTCCCGATAAGGGTCGAGCTCGAGCCATTGGGCGAGGAGGAGTTCATAAGGATATTGACCGAGCCGGAAAACGCGCTCTTGAAGCAGTACAAGGCGCTCCTCGAGACCGAAGGGGTGGAGGTGACCTACACCGACGACGGGGTCCGGGAGATAGCGTCCATGGCGACGATAGTGAATGAGCGGATGGAGAACATCGGGGCGAGAAGACTCCACACAGTCATGGAGCGGGTCTTCGACGAGATATCGTTCGACGCGCCCGACATGCAGGATAAAAAGCTCGTAATCGACGGGGAATACGTGAGAAAGAGGCTCTCGGACGTCATAAAGGACGAGGACCTCTCGAGGTACATCCTCTAAGGGCCGCGCCGCCTCCCCGGTGCCTTGGGGCGGATTGCGCGGTATTTCCATTTCGGAGTCCGGACTTGCAGAAGAACATCGAAAAGATAAAGACGCTGTTCGAGTCTCTTCCTTATATAAGGAAGTTCTACGACAAGACTATCGTCATAAAGTACGGCGGCCACGCGATGACCGAGGAGCGCTTGAAAAAGTCCTTCGCGCGCGACATCGTGCTCATGAAGTACGTCGGCATAAACCCGGTCATCGTCCACGGCGGAGGGCCGCAGATAGGCGGGCTCTTGACGCGCCTCGGGAAGGAGTCGAGGTTCGTAAAGGGCATAAGGGTCACGGACAACGAGACGATGGACGTCGTCGAGATGGTCCTCGTCGGAAAGATAAACAAGGAGATAGTCGGGCTCATAAACCACTTCGGCGGCAAGGCGGTGGGTTTGGGCGGCAAGGACGGCGGGCTCATCACCGCAAAGAGCCTCAAGATTAAGGGCGAGGAGATGGGCTTTGCCGGGGACGTAGCGGCTATAGACCCGTCCGTCATAAAGACGCTGGAGGCCAATAACTTTATCCCCGTCATCGCGCCGGTCGGCGGAGGCGACGAAGGCCTTAGCTACAACATAAACGCCGACACCGTAGCCGGAAAGATAGCGTCGGCGCTGAAGGCCGAGAAGCTCATATTGCTGACGGATGTAGCCGGGGTGCTCGATAAGGACAAAAAGCTCATCTCGTCGCTCTCTTTGTCCGAGGCGCGCGCGCTCATCACCAAGAAGGTCGCGGTCGGCGGCATGATACCGAAGATCCAGTGCTGTATGGAGGCTGTCGCGAACGGTGTCACCACGGCGCACATCATAGACGGCAGGGTAGAGCACGCGGTCATGCTCGAGGTATTTACCGACGAGGGCGTAGGCACGGCGATAGGGCTTAAGAAGTAGAAAAATCCAGTTCGTCATTCCCTTGAGCGCGCGGGGGTGACGAATCGTTATCCAAGGAAGGTTGTTGAATTGACGAACGCTGAAATTATCTCTCTCACCACGAAGCATGTCGCGAATACCTACGGCCGTTTTCCCATTTCGATCGTAAAGGGCAGGGGCGCGGAAGTCTGGGACGCCGACGGGAGGCGCTACCTAGACTTCACTTCGGGCCTCGCCGTCTGCAACCTCGGCCACTGCCACCCGAAGGTCGTCGAGGCCCTCAGACAGCAGGCCGGTGAGCTCATACACATATCCAACCTCTACCACATAAAGACGCAGTCGGAGCTCGCGGAGCTGTTGACCGCGCGCTCCTTTGCCGACAAGGTCTTTTTCTGCAACTCCGGGGCCGAGGCGAACGAGGCCGCGATAAAACTCGCGAGGAAGTTCTTTAGCGTCAAGGGCGAGGACCGCTTCCAGATCGTCACGATGGAAAAGTCCTTCCACGGACGGACCTTCGGGGCGCTCGCGGCTACGGGACAAAAGAAGTTCCAGGCGGGCTTCGAGCCCCTGCTCGAAAAATTCACCTATGTGCCTTTCAATGATATTTCTGCGCTCAAAGGCGCGCTGAACGCAAAGACGGCGGCCGTGATGGTCGAGCCCATACAGGGCGAGGGCGGGGTCAATGTGCCCTCTGAAGGTTATCTTAAAGAGCTCAAGGCCGTATGCAAGGCGAACGGCACGCTCCTCATATTCGACGAGGTCCAGGTCGGCATGGGGCGCACCGGCACGCTCTTCGCCTACGAGAACTACGGGGTCTCTCCCGACATCATGACGCTCGCCAAGGGGCTCGCCGGAGGTGTCGCCATAGGCGCGATGTTGGCGACCGACGAGGTCGCCTCCGCTTTCACCCCTGGCACGCACGCGTCTACCTTTGGAGGCAACCCGCTTGCCACCGCCGCGGGGCTTGCGGCCTTGAAGGTAATCGTCGAGGAAGGCATACTTGAGAATTGCCAGAAGGCGAGCGCGTACCTTGTCAAAAGGCTCGATGGGCTCAAAAAGGATTTTTCCTTCATAAAAGAGATACGCGGCAAGGGGCT
>JACREV010000034.1 GCA_016218095.1 Deltaproteobacteria bacterium
AAGGGACCTCTCAGAGAAAGGACGGTTATAGGATGGTTTTTGTCTGTCATTCCCGAGGTTTTTATCGGGAATCCGGTTTTGAAAATCCGGTGTCATACAGACATACGGGTTATGCAGGGGTCTCGTAAATAAAAGGCGGGGCGGGGATGCTGCTTCCGTTCAGTCCTTGTACATCACTTCTTTTATCTTTAGTTTCAGCTCTTCCGCCCAGAAGGGGTTCCCCTTCTGGATAAAGCCCTTCACATGCAGGTCGAACCACTTGGGGTCGAGGACCATGTCGTCGAGTATGTCCTTGCCAGTCGTTATTATCGCGGGGATGTTCATGCCCGAGGCTACGACCCTTTTAAGGAGGTCCTCGCCGTCTATGAGGGACTCCGGGTCGGCGGGGTTCTTCAAATAGAGGTCAGTGACGATGAGGTTCACGCGCTCGGTCCTCAAGGTTTTAAGCGCCTCGGCGGCGTTCTTCGCCTGAACGAGCCTAATGCCGACGTCCTTCAAGGTGTTCTGGACCATGTCCCTTGCGAGCTTGTCGTCCTCTATGAGCAGTATCGTCTCGGCGCCGGGTTCCTCCGGGGGCGCGGTCTCGCGCTCCGGCATGGCCGGCGCCGGGACCTTGGAGCCTGCGGCCCGCGCCGGTCTGGCCTGCGGCGGGGCGGGCCTGTCGTCGCCCTTCGGTTGCCTGAGCGGCAGGGCCTCGAACGAGCCTCCTGCCGCCCTTCGGACGAAGTGCTGGGCCCCGCAGCGGATGCAGTTGACGCGCACCCCAGACTCCCATTCCCTTATCTTATCAAGGGGCACCCATAGCCTGAAGCCCGTGTTGCAGTCGAGGCAATGGATCTCGATAGGTTCTTTTTTTTGGGCCATCTTTGCGTCTTTCGTATCGCCTGCCGCGTAAGCCATTCGTTCAGCGCCGGGGTCCCTGGGTATTTTACGGCAGAAAACAGTTTAACTTAAAAAAGATGGTAGTGTCAATGATTCTAGGGAATTCAGGGGGGTTAGCGCGTGAGCGACCCTTCAAGACCGGCGATCTTGCCGAGCCCCTTTAAATTAAAGGTTACGAAGAGGAGCTTCTCCTCGAGCCGGTCGGTGTAGCCGAACTGGGCGGACCAGCACTGGTGTCTGTACTCGAACCCGTAGGAGACCTCGAGGGACCTGTATTCTTCGTAAGAGTACCTGTTGAGGTAGATGAAGTCGAGCGGCTCGGTCAGGCGGACCCTGGCCGAGGCCTCGAGGTAGCTTGTGGAATCCCGGACGAACCTGTACGCGAGGCTCAAGGCGTCCCCCCGTCCGGTCGAGGTCGCGAAAGAGGCGTCGAAGCTTGAAAAGAGCGATTCATACACGTCGTACTTGCCCTTCCCGGTAACGGTCGTGGCGGCCGTCGGTTTCACGATCAATTCGCCCGTTATCTCCTTGAAAGGCCTCTTCTTGTCGTCCCCGGCCTCCGCCTCCCGCGTAGCCTCGTTTATGTCGAACGTCTGGCTTAGGTCGAAGTAGAGGTAGTCGCGGTAGAGAGAGCCGCCCTCGCTGTTCCTGAGCTTCCCGGTAAGTGTCGAGTTGACCGAGTAGGTCACGCTGTTGGTCTTCGCTATCTCGTCGACGGAATCGAAGTCCGGCAGGTCCGTCTGCTCGGTGTCCGGGATGAACGTGTACGAGAGCTTCGGCCTTATCGTGTGCTTCACGGCGGAGAGCCTCTCAGAGCCGGTCTGGAAGACCCTCACGAAGGTCGTGGTAAGGTCGGCCTGTACGTCGTAGAGGAACCTGTCCATGTAGCCTCCGCCGGGGTGGTCCCGGACCAGGTAGAAGGTCCCCCTCGGCGCGACGGATACGGTGAAGTCGGCGTATCCGTTGACGCTCATCGGCAGAGATACCCTCGGGTGTATGTCGAGCCTGTCGCCCTCGGCGCCCTCTTCCCTGTAGAAGTTGACGAAAGAGGATTCGGACGAGAAATAGAAGGGGGTGTTCAATATCCGCTTGTCGGACCCGGCGAGCGTTACCTCCGGGAGCCTCTGGAGCGTTTCGGAGTCATCCGCGTCGAGGAGGTTATTGAAGACCCGGAGCTGTCCCACGAGGCTGTAGCCGTTCCAGCTCTTTGTCACCGACACGTTGGATTCGATCGATTCGAGCGACCGCTCGTCCCCGCCCGCGCCGAAGTCGAGGAAGTACTCGTCGTCGCTGACGACGTTTATATCGGCCTTGATGTTGAAAAAATCCGAGAGGAGCTCCGTGTGCCTGTACTTTATCCGCCACCTGTCGTTGGAGGCGGTCTCGGGCCTGGAAAGGTTGTCGACGTCCTCCCTGAACTCCCTTACGCGCCCTATGTCGTTTTCGCTGAAGTGGTAGAGGAAGGCCTCGCCGTAGCTCCCGGCGGTCCTGAAGTACCTGTACTCGGACCCCACGCCTATGCCCCTCTTCGTCTCTATGTCGAGATAGAAGGTGGCGTCCGCGCTCTCCGATATCGCCCAGAAAAACGAGTTATCGAGCATAAAGCCCCTGAGCTCGGAGAACCCCGGCTCCGTTGGGAGGAAACCGGTCTGCCTCTCCCTCTTTACCGGGACGGTGACATAGGGGAAGTAGAATACAGGGACTCCCTTTATCTGGAACCGGGTGTTCCAGCCCGTCAAAAACTCGCCGAAGGTGACGTCCGCCGAGGTGGCCGCGAAACTCCACGCCGGGGAGGCGCCTTCCTCGCACTCGCAGGCGGTATATGTGACCTCCTTCGCCGAGTACGACTCCGTCCCCGTCTTTTCGACGACCCTGCCGGCGATGTATATCCCCTCCTCGGCGTAGAAGATGCGCGCGTTCGTGATGACCGCGGTCTTCGTCTTTATGTCGAAGGTAAGGCCAACGCCCGTAAGCGTTGAGCCGCCCTCGTCGATCGCCGTCACCTTGCCCTTTGCCGTAGCGACCCCGGAGGCCATGTCGAGGATTATCTCGTCGGTCCTCATGGTGACCCCCTCCTGCCGTATCTCGACGGAACCGCGCGCGTAGTAGGTCTCGGTCTCTTTTTCGTAGGTGATGAAGTCCGCGTCTATCTCTATGGGGAGGCCGTTGCTAAAAAGCGGCTCCGCGGCCCTGGCGAGGGCCGGGAGTATCAGCGCGAGGAACAGGGTTATGAGGAGGACGAGTCTTTTTGGTCTCATTATAAAGGTGTTTTTAAAGGTGAGAGGAAAATAGCACAGAAAGGGGCTGTTTACAAGTTTGCGAGAGGGGGCGCGAAGGGCTATTTCGCCGTTCTGATGAGATACCCGCGCGCTTCGCCCACGGTGAATATCGATCCGGTGACGCATACGGCGTCTTTTGCGCCGGCCTCAATGATAGCGAGGCGGCAGGCCTCTTTTACGGACCCGGAGGAAATGACGCGTTTTTTGTAGGGGAGGGCGAGCCTTTCGAGGTCCTCGACGGGCGCCGAGCGTTCGACCTTTGGCGCGGCGAGGTAGACCGTATCGGCGAGCGGCAACAGCTCCTTGAAGATCCCCCTTATGTCCTTGTCGTTCATGACCCCGATGACGAGGGAGAGCCTCTTTCGAGGGAGCATTTCGAGAAAGGCCTTGAGGGCTTTCGCGCCAGCCGGGTTGTGGGCGGCGTCAAGTAGGACGAGCGGGCGCTTCCTTAAGACCTCCAGCCTCCCCGGCCACGAGGCCTTTCTAAGGCCGTCCCTTACGGCCTTCGCGGTTATGTGGAGCCCGTACATCCTTACGCACTCTATCGCCGCGAGTGCGACCGAGGCGTTATCGAGCTGGTGCGCGCCTGAAAGGCTGAGCTTAAGCCCTTTTATCCTGCCGTCTATCCCGGTGTAATCAGCGGACCTCTCGTCGCCGTCGATATCGAAGGCGCGCCCCATGGGGAGGAGCGGGGAGTCGAGCTCCCGCGCCCTTTTGGAGACGACCGAGAGCGCGGCCTTGCCGGTCTCGCCCGTCACCACAGGCACTCCGAACTTTATTATCCCGGCCTTCTCGAAGGCTATCTCGGGAAGGGTCTTTCCAAGATGCGGCGTATGGTCGAGGCCGACGTTCGTGATGACCGAGACGAGCGGAGTTATGACGTTCGTCGCGTCCCATCTGCCGCCCATGCCCGTTTCGATGACCGCGACGTCGGTCTTTTTTTCGCTGAAGTACAGGAAGGCGAGCGCGGTCGTGAACTCAAAGAACGAGAGCTGGCCCTTGACGCGGCGGGCCGCCTTTCTTACGCGGGAGACGATGCGCGCGAGGTCCGCGTCGTTTATCGCGCGGCCGTTTACCTGTATCCGTTCGTTGAATTTGGAGAGGTGAGGGGAGGTGTAGAGGCCGGTCCTGAAGCCCGCCTCCCTGAGTATCGAGGCCGCGAAGGCTGAGGTCGAGCCCTTGCCGTTCGTCCCGGCTATGTGTATGGACAGGAAGTCGCTCTCCGGGTTGCCGAGGAGGCCGAGGAGCTTCTCCACGCGGGAGAGCCCCGGCCTTATGCCGTGCCTCTGGAGGCCGTAGAGGAAGGCGAGCGCGTTACCCGGCATTTTGCGAGAGCATGGAGAGGAGGCGCGAGAGCGTGTCCTTCATCAGCTTCCTCTCCACTATCATGTCTATCATCCCGTGCTCGAGGAGGTACTCGGCCCTCTGGAAGCCTTCGGGGAGTTTCTGCCTTATCGTCTCGGCTATGACCCTCGGCCCGGCGAACCCGACGAGCGCGCGGGGTTCGGCGACTATCACGTCGCCGAGCATGGCGAAGCTTGCGGTGACGCCTCCCATGGTGGGGTCGGTAACGACCGAGATGTACGGGAGCCCCGCCTCCTTAAGCTTTGCGAGCGCGGCCGAGGTCTTGGCCATCTGCATGAGGGACAATATCGACTCCTGCATCCGCGCGCCTCCCGACGACGAGAATATGACGACGCCGCACCTCTCCTCTATCGCTCTTTCCACGGCGCGGGCTATCTTCTCGCCGACGACCGAGCCCATCGAGCCGCCCATGAACGAGAACTCGAATACGGCGACACAGGCCCTCTCGCCGTTTATCGTCCCTTCGCCGGTGACGATGGCGTCCTTAAGGCGCGTCTCCTTCTGGGAGGATTTTATCCGGTCCTTGTATTTCTTGAGGTCCCGGAAGTCCAGCCCGTCGACCGGCTCCATGTGGGGGTCGAACTCCCTGAAGGACCCCTCGTCCATGACGATGTTGAGCCTGGCATTCGCCGAGATGCGGAAGTGGTAGTTGCACTTGGGGCAGACGTCGAGGTTTCTCTCGACCTCTTTCTTGTATATGATTTCCCCGCAGTGCTCACACTTGACCCAGAGGCCGATGGGGACCTTTACGCTTTTCCCTTCGTCGCCGTTCGTGAGTATGTCTTTTTTAAACCAGATCATCGTCTGATAGCTTTCCCGTTATTTTGAGGCTTAAGCCCCTGCCGCCGCCGCGCCCGGTATCGCGCCGGCGATGTCCCCGTTATCAAAGGCCCTGATGAAGGCCTCGACCACCCTCAAGTCGAACTGCACCCCGGCGTACTTCTTGAGCTCAGCGACCGCGACCTCCGGGGGGAGCCCCTTCCTGTAAGGCCGGGTCGTCGTCATGGCGTCGTAGGTGTCGGCGACGGATATTATGCGGGCGATGAGCGGTATCTGCTCGCCCTTGAACCCCCTGGGGTAGCCCTGGCCGTCGATGCGCTCGTGATGGTAGAGCATGCCCGGGATGATGTCCTTTAATTGCGGCACGTGCTTCATTATCTCGGCCCCGTACTGCGGGTGGAGCCGCATCATCGCGGCCTCGTCGGCGTCGAGCGGCGCGTCTTTTCTTAATATCCTGTCCTCTATGCCGATCTTCCCGATGTCGTGGAGGACCGCCGAGAGTTTCAACAGCTCGAGCGACTTAGGCGTCATCTCCATGTGCTTGCCTATGGCGAGCGAGTACTCGAAGACCCTCTTCGTGTGTCCGCCGGTGTACGGGTCCCGTTTTTCTATCGCCTCCGCGAGCGCCTCAGATGTCGCGTGGAAGGTCTCCCTGATCTCCTCGTAGAGCCGCGCGTTGTCGAGCGCGATCGCGACCTGGTTCGAGAAGAGCTGGAAAAGGCGCATGTCCTCCTTCTCGAACGTCCCGCCTATCCTGTTTATCGCCTGAAGGACCCCTATTACCTTGCCCTTTATGCGCACCGGGACGCAGACCATGTCGCGGGTCGTGAACCTGGATTTCTTGTCCACGTTCGACTGGAACCGCTTGTCCCTTGCGACGTCGTTTATGATAAGCGGGCGTCCGTGCTTGGCGACCCATCCCGCGATCCCCTCGCCGATGTCAAGGCGGACCTCCTTGAGCTCCTTGCCCTTTTCCCCGAGCGCGACCTCGAAGTAGAGCTGTTTGTTCTTCTCGTCAACGAGGAGGAGAGAGCCCGCCTCCGCGCGCATTATCGAGGTTATCGCCTCCATCGCCCTCAGCCTGACGACCGTCTGGTCGAGCGTGGAGTTAAGGAGGTTGCCGACCTCCTGCAAAGTCGAGAACTGGCGGAGCCTGCCATCGAGCTCCGAGAAGAGCTCGGCCCTCTCCATGATGATCGAGAAGTGGTTGGCGAGCGATTTAAGGGTCTTCAGGTCCGCCTTGGTAAACGGCCTCGAGTCTATCTTGTTTATGACCTCTATGACGCCTATGGCCCGTTTCTTCCTGAAGAGCGGCACCGCGAGCATGTTGCCGTGCTCTTTCGATGTCTTTATGCCGAGCCAGTATTTGTCCCTGCAGAGGTTCGAGCTTATATAGGGCCTGCCGGTCTTGAGCACATGGCCGGCTATGCCGGCCTCACCCTTCATGCGTAGGCCCTTGAGCTTACGGGCGAGCGGGCCCTTCACAACCTCGAAGGAGAGCTCGTTCGAGGCAGGATCCAGCAGGTAGAGAGTCCCGGACCGCGTCTCCATGGCGTTAAGCGTAAAGTCCATGAGCCTGTTCAGTATCGAGGACTTTGAGGCCCCCTTGACCGCGAGCCCGCCGATCTCCCTGTAGATCTCGAGCTCGATGTTCATCACATCGAGCCTCTTGCGGCATGCGAGGATATCCGCCTTCTCTTTCGCCGTCTTGTCCCTTTTTTTCTTCTCTGCCATGCGGCTACCCAGGATTTAAGGGTTATGAGTCCATCGCGGCCCTGAGGCCGGAAACGAACTTTTTGACCTCTCCGACGAGCTTTTTTCGGTTAGCCGGGTTCTTCGCTATGACGTTCACTATGGCGCTGCCGACGATTACGGCGTCGGCGTATTTGGCGACCTCTTTGGCCTGGGCAGGGGTGGAGATGCCGAAGCCGACGCCGACCGGGAGGTCGGTTACCTTCCTTATCTTCGCAACATAGCCCTTTGCGTCGCCCGAGACGGATGAGCGCGCGCCGGTCACGCCCGTGACCGAGACGAAGTAGATGAAGCCCGAGGCCTTTGAGGCGACGAGTTCCATCCTCTGCAGGTTGCTGGTCGGCGTAAGCAGGAATATCATGTCGAGGGACTCTTCATCGAGCCTCTCCTTGAGCTCCCCGGCCTCTTCGGCGGGGAGATCCACTATGAGCGCGCCGTCGGCCCCTGCCGACCTTGCGTCCCGCGCGAACCTCTTTAGCCCGTAGTTGAATACGGGGTTGTAGTAGCCGAATAGGACTACCGGGACCTCGGTCTCCTTCCTTACGTCCTTCACGAGCCTTAAAACGTCTTTCAGGTGCGTGCCCTTCTTGACCGCGCGCTCCGAAGAGGCCTGTATGGTCGGTCCGTCGGCCATGGGGTCTGAGAACGGCACGCCGAGCTCTATTATGTCGGCGCCCGCGTCCTCGAGGGCGAGTATTATGTCTTTGGTGGATGAGAGGTCCGGGTCTCCGGCGGTGATGAAGGTGATGAGCGCCTTCCTCCCCTCCGCTTTAAGCCTTTCGAAGGCCGCCTCTATCCTGCCGTTTTCGATGGTCGTTGTCATGGGGGTTCCCTATAGCTCGAAGTTGAACGCCTTTGAGACGGTGTTGAGGTCCTTGTCCCCCCGGCCCGAGAGGTTCACGATGATGAGCTTGCCTTTGCCGAGCTCCTTTGCGGCCCTCATCGCGTGCGCGACGGCGTGCGAGCTCTCGAGCGCCGGGATGATGCCTTCAGACAAGGTCAACGCCTTGAAACCGTCGAGCGCCTCGCTGTCCTTGATGGTGACGTAGTTTACGCGACCGGCGTCGTGGAGGTACGCGTGCTCGGGGCCGACCCCGGGGTAGTCGAGCCCGGCGGATATCGAGTGAGTGTCTATTATCTGCCCGAACTTGTCCTGCAATAAATAGGTCTTGTTGCCGTGGAGGACCCCGACTCTACCGCCGTTGATGGAGGCCGCGTGCCTGCCGGTAGACAGCCCGTGCCCTCCGGCCTCTACGCCCGTCATCTTCACTTCCGCGTCCTCAAGGAACGGATGGAAGAGCCCCATCGCGTTAGAGCCGCCTCCGACGCAGGCGATTAATTCGTCAGGGAGCCTCCCGGCGATCTCCTTTATTTGCCTGCGCGCCTCGGTCCCGATGATGGATTGAAAGTCGCGCACCAGCATCGGGTACGGATGAGGCCCCGCGACGGTCCCTATTATATAGAAGGTGTTGTAGACGTTCGTCACCCAGTCGCGGAGCGCCTCGTTCATCGCGTCCTTGAGCGTTTTAGAGCCCGATGTCACTGGCGTGACCTTCGCGCCCAAGAGCTTCATCCTGAAGACGTTGGGCGACTGCCTCTTTATATCGTCCTCGCCCATGTATATCTCGCACTCGAGCCCGAACATCGCGGCGACCGTGGCTGTCGCCACCCCGTGCTGTCCCGCGCCCGTCTCGGCTATGACGCGCTTCTTCCCCATCCTCTTGGCAAGGAGTATCTGGCCGATCGTGTTGTTTATCTTGTGGGCGCCGGTGTGGCAGAGGTCTTCTCTCTTGAGATAGATATCGGCCCCGCCTATCTTCCGGGTGAGCCTCTCGGCTAAGTAGAGGGGCGTCGGCCGCCCGACGTATTCCTTGAGATAATAGGCGAACTCGGCCTTGAAGTCCGCGTTTGTACGCCACTTGTCGTACGCCTCTTCGAGCTCCTGGACGGCGGGCATGAGCGTTTCCGATATATACCTGCCTCCGTATATGCCGAAGTGGCCTAATTTGTCAGGGGTCCTCTTCATGCGGTCTTCGCCTCGTCGATAAACTTTTTCATCTTTTCCAGGTCCTTCTTTCCGGGCGCAGACTCCACGCCCGAGCTTGCGTCCACCGCGTAGGGCCTGACCGTCTTTATTGCCATAGCCACATTTTCCGCATTTAGCCCGCCGGATAATATTATACGCCGTTCGGAGGAGGCTTCAACAGCTATTTCCCAGTTGAAGGTCTCGCCCGTGCCGCCGGGTGTGTCCTCCCTGTAGGTGTCGAGGAGAAAGGCCGAGACATCGTACAAGGCAAGCTCCTCGATATCGGCCTGGACCCTTATCCTGAACGCCTTGATGACGCCCGCGCCCAGCGCCGCGCAATACTCCGGCGTTTCGTCACCGTGGAGCTGGACCCTGTCGAGCGAGGCATCTTCCCTTACGCGCCTTACCTCATCGAGCGTCTCATTCACAAAGACGCCGACCTTTGTTACAAAGGGGGGCAGGGCCCGGATGATGCCTCCTGCCTCACGCGGGTCTATGTAACGAGGGCTTTTTTTATAGAATATGAACCCGAGGGCGTCGGCGCCGAACCTTACCGCCGCTTCGGCGTCCTCAAGGTCCGTTATCCCGCATATTTTTACTCTTACCGGCATGGGCTACTTCGGCGGGAGTATGCCCCGGAGCTCCTTCACTTTTTTTATTATCTCTTTCTCGCGGACAAGGGCCTCCCCGATGAGCACGGCGCTCACGCCGGCTTCCATGAGGGTAAGGATATCGCCGAAGCTCTCTATGCCGCTCTCGCTTACGATGAGCCTGTCCTCGGGGACGAGCGGCGCGAGTCTTAAAGTGGTCTCCAGGTCGACCTTGAAGGTCTTCAAGTCCCTATTGTTTATCCCGATTATCTTCGCGCCGGAATCTATCACCCTTTTGAGCTCTTCTTCGTCGTGGACCTCTACAAGCGTTTGCATTCCGAGTTGCGCGGCGAGCGCCATAAGCTCTTTGAGCCTCTTATCATCCAGTATCGAGGCTATGAGGAGTACGGCGTCGGCCCCTGCGGCGCGCGATTCATACATCTGGAAGTCGTCGAAGAGGAAGTCTTTCCGGAGGATCGGGATCTTCAGGTGGCTTTTTATCGGGGTCAAATAATCAAGCTTGCCCTTGAAGTACTTTTCTTCGGTAACGACCGACACCGCCGCCGCGCCTCCGACCTCGTATGAGCGCGCGATGTCGTAGGGGATGAACTCTTCCCGCAATATCCCCTTCGAGGGCGAGGCCCTCTTGACCTCCGCTATTATACGGACCGCCTTCGGCGACGGCTGGATGGTTATGGCTGAAGCGAAGTCCCTGACCGGTTTAGTGAGGAGCGTCTTTTTTTCGAGCTCGGCTATCGTCGTGTACGCCTTTACGCGCTCGAGCTCCTGCCGTTTATTAGCTACTATCTCGTCTAATATCATCTGTTGGATATCCTTTTTAGCCTTATGAGCTTTTCAAGAGCGGAGCCTGAGTCGATCGAGCCGTGGGCGAGCGCGATGCCTTCTTCCATGCAATGCGCCTTTCCCCCGGCTGTTATCGCGGCGGCTGAGTTAAGCAGCACAACGTCCCTTGCCGGGCCTTTTCTGCCTTCGAGCACGTCCGTTATTATCCGCGCGTTCTCCTCGGGGTCGCCGCCCTTCAGCGCCTCGGGGGCGCACCGCTCGAACCCGAAGTCCTCGGGTTTTATGTGATATGTCTTTATGTCCCCGTCCTTGAGCTCGGTTACGCGGGTCTCCCGGGTAAGGGTTATCTCGTCAAGCCCGTCCTCGCCCCGAACCACGAAGGCGTGGGTCGAGCCGAGGTTGAAGAGGACCTTGGCCAATATGTCGGTCAGCGCCGCGTCATAGACGCCGAGTACCTGCCTCCTGGCCCCGGCGGGGTTTGTGAGCGGGCCTAAAATATTGAATATCGAGCGGATGCCTATCTCTCTTCTAACGGGCGCCGCGTACTTCATCGCGCCGTGGAGCATGGGGGCGAAGAGAAAGCCTATGCCCGCCTCCGAGATGCACTCCTCGACGCGGGAAACCTCCGCCTCTATGTTGACCCCGAGCGAGCGGAGCACGTCCGCCGAGCCGCTCCTCGAAGATACCGAGCGGTTGCCGTGCTTGGCGACGATAAGCCCGGCCCCTGCCGCGACAAACGCAGAGGCCGTCGAGATGTTGAACGTCATCGATTCGTCCCCGCCCGTGCCGCAGGTGTCCAGCACGTCGCTACCCGCCTCGACCTTCGTAGCCTTTTCGCGCATTACGCGCGCGGCGCCGGTTATCTCGGCAACCGTCTCGCCCTTCATGCGTAGCGCCGTTATGAAAGAGCCAATTTGGGCCGGGGAGGCCCCTCCGGTCATGACCTCGTTCATGACGGAGACCATCTCGCCTTCGGAGAGGTCAACGCCCTTAACGACCTTCGCTATCGCGTCTTTTATTGTCATCTACCTGTACCTCTCAAGGAAGTTCCTCAAGATATCCTTGCCCGAGCTCGTAAGTATCGACTCCGGATGGAACTGCACGCCCTCTATGGCGAGCGTCTTGTGTCTGAGCCCCATTATCTCGTCAGCCTCAGTCCACGCGCTCACCTCGAAACAATCGGGGAGGGTCTCTTTTTTTACTATGAGAGAATGGTACCTGTTAGCCTCAAACGGGTTAGGGATGCCTTCGAAGATGGTCTTCGAGTCGTGGTAGACCATCGAGGTCTTGCCGTGCATGAGACGCTTTGCCTTGACGACCTCTCCGCCAAAGGCGTAGCCGATCGACTGGTGCCCGAGGCATACGCCGAGGATCGGGACCTTGCCCGCGAAGTGCCTTATCGCGGCAACCGATATCCCGGCCTTCGGCGGGTCGCACGGCCCCGGAGAGATGACGAGCCTTCTCGGGGCGAGCTTTTCTATCCCCTCTATCGTTATCGCGTCGTTCCTGAATACCGATACATCGGCCCCGAGCTCCTGGAAGTACTGCGCGAGGTTGAACGTGAAGGAGTCGTAGTTGTCTATTATGAGGAGCATTATATGAGGCCCCCCCTCGCGAGCTCGACGGCTTTGAGCATGCCGCGCGCCTTGTTCTCGGTCTCCTCGAATTCCTTTTCGGGGACCGAGTCGGCTACGATTCCCGCCCCCGCCTGTATGTAGATCGAGCCGTCCTTTATGACGAGCGTCCTTATGGTGATGCACATGTCCATGTTACCTGTGTACGAGAAGTACCCGACCGAGCCGCCGTAGACGGACCTTTTGCAGGGCTCGAGCTCCTCTATTATTTCCATCGCCCTTACCTTGGGCGCGCCCGTGAGCGTCCCCGCAGGGAAGCACGACCTGAAGGCGTCGAAGGCGGAGAGCTCCTTTTTAAGGAGGCCCTTTACGTTCGAGACGATGTGCATTACGTGGGAGTATCTCTCTACGGTCATGAGCTCGTCGACCTCCACGGTCCCGGCGCGCGCGACCCTCCCGATGTCGTTCCTCCCGAGGTCCACGAGCATGATGTGCTCGGCCCTTTCCTTCGGGTCGGCGAGGAGGTCTTTTTCGAGCGCGAGGTCTTCTTCGTCGTCGCGCCCGCGCTTCCTCGTCCCGGCTATGGGTTTCAGGTTTATGTCGTCGCCCTCGACCCTTACGAGTATCTCGGGAGAGGAGCCGGCGAGCGTCAAGCCCCCGAGCCGCAGGAAAAACATGTATGGCGAGGGGTTCACGACCCTGAGCGCCCTGTAGATGTCGAATGGCTCGACGTCTAAAGGGGTAGAGAACCTCTGCGAGAGGACCGCCTGTATGATATCGCCGTCGAGGATATAGCCCTTGGTCTTCTCCACGGCCTTCAGGAAATCCTCCCTTTTGAAGTTTGACGTTACCGCATGGCCTTTGTCTGCGGCGGCCTCCTGCCTTGCCGGGAGGTTTGTGTTCCTGAGCCTCCCTATCAAGGCGTCTATCTTCGCAGTGGCCTTGGCATAGGCCTCCTCCGGGTCGTCGCCGTCGTTAAGGAAGGCGTTGGCGACGACTTTTATCTTGTGCTCGACGTTGTCGAATACGAGGAAGGTGTCGGTGAATATGAAGAAGAGGTCGTAGAGGTCGAGGTCTTTAGGGGCCGTGTCCGGTAGCCTTTCTATGTGCCGGATGATGTCGTAGCCCATGTAGCCTATGGCGCCGCCGGCGAACCGGGGCGCGCCCTCGACCTCGGCGGCCTTGATCGATGACATGAGGCCCCGGAGCACCTCGACCGGGTCTCCCTCGACGGTCCTTGTAGCGCCGCCTTCGATTATCTCGACGGCATCGCCCTTTGCCCTGACGACCCTCATGGGAGAGGCCCCGATAAGGGAGAAGCGCCCCCATTTTTCTCCGCCCTCGACGCTCTCAAGGAGAAACGCGTCGGCCCCGGTATCTATCTTCATGAACGCTCCCACCGGGGTCTCGGTGTCGGCGAGGATGTCTCTGAAGACCGGGACGGCGTTGGAGGTCTTCGCCTTCTCCCTGAAGACCTCTAAGGAAGGGAAATAGCTGGGTTTTTTCATAAGCATCATAGAATACCACACAGGCCTTGAACGGGTCAAGGCCTGTGTGGGCGGGTTTAGATGTGATTTAAGGGGTTTTAAAAGGATGAAGAGGTGAGGGCGTCACCAGCGGCGGACCCTGCCGGAGTCGAGGTGGACGAAGCCTGCCCTCGGATAGTAGCCGACGCCGCCGAGCTCGAGTTCAAGCGCGGTGCGCCTTAAGGCCTTTGTCGCGACACCGGGTATGCGTATGTCGACCGCCTTGCCGTATAGGTGGAGCGAGTTCTTGGCGACCCTCCGTCTCATGCGTTTCCGGAGCATGTCGTTATACTTCTTCGACCTGTACCCCGAGACCACGTGGATGAGGTTGTCGCCTTTGCCGAGTTCCTTGTCGACCGCGTTAAGGAACTCTATCGTCCGTACGTCTATCTCTGTCTCTTCGTCGTGGTGGTGGCAACGGAAGAGGTGGTTGATGGCTTTCAGCGCCTCTTCGTCGTATTCGCCTTTCGAGTTCCTGAACGTTACGTCGAGCTTTTCTCCCATCCTCGGGCGGTAGAGCCTTAAGCGTCCCTCAGGGAGGTTCTCCTTTATTGCGTCCTCATAGAGGTCTCTGGTGATCGTCTCCCCAGGTGTCGCCGCGTCGAGGAGGAGGTTAGATGGCGAGGACTCCTCTTCGATGAGCTCGGTTGCGAGCGCGGGTTTGCCGAAGAGAAGCAGTGTTCCTACTATTGCGGCCTTGATAAATGACCTTCTGCTTATGAGCTTTTTCATGATCAGACTCCGCTTCAGGGTTTTCAGGACCGGTTACAAGAGGCGACGCATGTTAACAGAAAAGAAAAGGCGCGTCAACAAAAAAGCCGCAAGAGGATATTATACTCTGCAAAAGGGCTCCGGGCCGGTCTCCACATGTTTTTCGGCCCGTTTTCGATAATCTTTATACCTGAGGAGTAAAAATAATGAAGTGATTAAAGGCACGCGGGCCGGAAAGGGCGTTTCCACGCTTTTTTATCTTGACATGGATTTCCCTTTTTTTTAAAATTCATCAACCCGGAATTGCTTTTCGAGTTCGACCAGGCGGCCATCGGGCCCCGCGGGTCTTTATTTTCCTTTAAAGGCCTGCTATTGTGGGATAACCCGGCGGTCAGCCGAAAAAATAGGAAAAGGAGATGAAGGAATGACGAAGAAGATAGGTCTTTTTGGGATGGTATTGGCCCTCCTGCTTTTCGTGTCCGGCTGCGGCCAGCAGTTGAAGCAGGAAAACGAGCAGTTGAAGGGCCAGGTGGCAACCCTGACAGAGGAGGGCAACACTCTGAAGGGTCAGGTCGCTTCCCTTCAGAAAGAGGCCGAGGACTTGAAGGCGCAGGTTGAGAGCCTCACCGCCGAGAGGGACGCCCTTAAGAAGGAGCTCGAGGCGAAGTCCAAGCCCGCCCCCAAGGCCAAAAAGAAGAAGAGATAAGCCGCTGATATATGGTTTTTTCCACGGCCCGCCTGATATCCAGGCGGGCCTTTTTTTTGATAATGAAGCTAAAGCGGAAGGGGCCCCCCTCCGATATGATATCGATCACCTCATGTTCGGTCTGTTTCGCGCTTCCTGGGCGTCTTTAGCCACCGGGCTTTTTTTATTGACACAGGGGGGAGGTTTTAATAGAATTCATTTTTTAAAGGGTATATAATAATCTCCTAAGTTCCTTTTTTTTCGTCATTTTTTTTATGTCGCGCAGGCATTACTACTTTAAAGGCCCCTCTCATAAGCTCTATTGCGGTTTTTATTGACTGCAGAACGGAAGAACGAACGGGCCGTTCCAGCTCGGACGCCTCTTTTCGCTCGCGGTTAAACCACTCGGTAAACAGGCGCTGTCGCCGGGCCCCAAGGCGTCCCGGCACGGTCGCTTGAAGCCTTTCGTCTTCGGGAACCCAATGTTCCGTCAAGGACTCAAATCCAAGATACTTAACCTGACCATCGGGCTTACCCTCCTTGGTTTCGGCGTCCTCGTCTTTATCGTCATAAAGGAGGAGGAGAAGAGCCTGCTCCGCGAGAGGATGAAGGCGAGCGAGCTCATGGCCCAGCCGATCCTCCATACCATCTACAAGGACATGCTCGACGAGAGGGCGGACATGCCCCGTTTCCTCATCGAGGGCTTGAAGACCATAAAGGGTGTCGAGAGGGTACAGCTCATAAGGGCGAACGGTGTGGAGGAGGCGTTCAAGGACTACAAGACGCTTAACGCCGTCAAGGTCGAGTTCGGCGAGATAAAGCCCGAGTGGGTCGTCGAGCACCCTAACATACTCAATAACGTGGCTCTCGGCACGCAGAACCAGGCGTTCAAGAAGGCCCTGCTGGACTTCAACAGCGGGAAGAAGGAGGCGGTCTCCTACATCGAAAAGGAAGGCGAGAGGTCCCTCTTTACATACCTCGTGCCGATCGTGGCGAAGCCAAAGTGTTCGTCCTGCCACTCGCAGGAGGAGGCGGCGCGCGGCGTCCTCATGATATCGACCTCGCTGGACGAGATGTACGGGCTCCTGGAGTCTTCGCGGAACAGGTGGATAACATACGGGGTGCTTACGGTCGCGGCCACGACCGTCCTCCTGGGGCTCCTCGTCACGGGTGTCGTCACCAAGCCCGTCGACAGGGCGGTCGCGATGCTCAAGGCCATAGCCGAGGGCAAGGGCGACCTTACGCAGAGGCTCGACATCTCGTCGAACGACGAGATGGGCATGCTCGGCAGGTGGTTCAACAAGTTCGTCGAGGGCATGCAGCACATGGTCAAGGAGATATTCGGGATCTCGCGCGAGGTCTCGGTAGCCTCCTCGGAAATTGAGGCGTCGTCAAGGGAGATAGTCGAGGCCGTCGGCAAACAGCTCCGGGCCGCCGAGGACACGTCGGTTTCGATCAAGGAGATGGACGCCTCCATAAAGACCGTCGCCGAGGAGGCGGAGGCGCTTAACCTCTCGGCGATGGAGGTCTCCAATTCCGCGCACGCGATGTCGTCCTCGGTCGACGAGGTAAAGGTCAATATAGAGAAGCTCTTCTACTCGGCGTCTTCCACGACATCGTCCATAAACGAGATGGCGATATCCATAAACCAGGTCGCCTCGCATGTGGACGAGCTCTTCAAGAGGACCGAGGAGGTCGTCTCCTCCATCATCGAGATAGGCTCGCGCGTAAAGGACGTCGAGAACTACTCGAGGAGGCAGGCAGAGCTCGCCGAGAAGGTCCGCTCCGACGCCGAGGACATAGGCATGGCCGCGGTCGTAAAGACACGCGAGGGGATAGAGAAGGTCAGCGAGGAGGTCGCCTCCACGGGCATCGTCATCAACAGGCTCGGCGAGCGCTCCAAGGAGATAGGGAAGATATTGACCGTCATAAACGAGATAGCCGACAACACGCATCTCCTTGCCCTCAACGCCACAATACTCGCGGCGCAGGCAGGGGAGCACGGCAAGGGGTTCGCGGTCGTGGCGCGGCAGGTCAAGGACCTCGCCACAAAGACTACGCTCTCCACCAAGGAGATAGCCGGGCTCATAAGCCAGGTCCAGGGCGAGGTCTCCGTGGCGGTCGAGTCGATGCAGAGGTCGTCTGAGAAGGTCGAGGACGGTGTCAGGCTCTCAAGGGACGCGCAAGACGCCCTCAAGATGATACTTGATTCCGCCAGGGGCTCATTCGAGATGGCGAAGATGATAGAGAGGACGACGATAGAGCAGACCAAGGGGGCGGTCCAGATAACGAACGCCGCGCAGATGATAAGCCACATGGTCGGAGACATCAAGAACGCGGCGAACGAGCAGTCGGCCGCGGCCCGGGAGATATTGAAGGACACGGTCCAGATGAAGGAGTTCATGGAGCGGGTGAAGCACTCGACGATTGAGCAGTCGAGGGAGGGCAGGCACGTCTCCGAGTCCATCTTCAAGGTCGCGGACAGGATAAAGAAGGTCGCCTCGGCCACATCCGCCCAGATGGAGTTCTCGCGGAGGATAGTCACTGCGGTAGAGACGGTCAAGCAGGCGGCAGAGGACAACGCGGCGCTCGCGTCCCGCCTCGATAAGACCGTAAAAGAGATGAACAGGCAGGCCGAGGCGCTCCGCTCGACTGTCGGGAGCTTCAAGGCGTAGCGCCGTTACAAGAGAGGGAGTACGGGATCTACCCGGTTTTACTTTTCAGCACCCTGATCCGGAGGTCGTATGAGGACAAACGCGGTTGCGATTGCGATTCTGCTGATGGTTGTTTTCCTTGTGCCCGGCAACGGTGTTGCCGGGGTGGACTGGACGAGGGCGGCCGGGATGGACGTGACACTCTTCTATCCGGGTGTGGCCTCCTGGGAGTTCCTGAACAGCGACGACCACAGGCTCGGCGGCAGGGAGATAAAGCAGATGAGAAAGGACTGCAGGCACTGCCACCTGGGAAAGGGGGGCGAGCTGGACCTTAAGGCCGACGAGATAGCGGCGGGCTCCGTCAAGATGAAGAGGTCCCATAACCCGTTCGAGCCGGAGCCGCTCCCCGGTAAAAAGGGGCTGTTATCCGCCGATGTGCAGGCCGCTTATGACAACGAATACCTCTATATCAGGGTAGAGTGGGACTCCAAGGGGGCGGGCTGGTCGAAGGGCGCGAAAAAGCCCGACAGGGTATCCCTGCAGATAAACAAGGCCGAGCCGGCCTTCAGGAAATACGGCTGTTTCATAACCTGCCACAACGACTTGAACACCATGCCTGAGTCCCCCTCTAAGAAGGAGGTCTCCGCCAACTCTTATTACGGCGGACAGCAGAGGGACGACGTACGCCTCTACGCCTTTTACGCGAGGTCCGCATGGGACCAGAGGAGGCCCGAAGGGGAGCTCTCCAAGAAGCTCAAGGAGGGGGGGAGGATCGACCTCGTCTCCGTAGAGCTTGAAAACGGCGCGGCTACGGCGTTCGACGGCTGGGTCTTCGACGACAGGCGCTGGGAGGATAAGGCTGGGGAGGCGTCTGGCGTTTACACGAAAGGCAAATACGCCGCCGAGTTCAAGCTTAAATTGAAGACCAAGGACCAGTTCGACCTCGACCTCGCCGAAGGGGACGTCGTCTCCATAGGCATGGCCGTCCACGACGACGGCGCCTCGAAGAGAAAGCACTATGTCTCTTTCCCGTTCACGGTCGGGCTCGGGGCCCCTGCCGACATAAAGGCCGAAAAGGCCAGATAGGGAGGCTGGATGACGGTCTTAGGAAGACGCGCTTTCAAGAGCGCCGTAGCCGTTTTAGAGGGCAACGGCGCGGCCTTCATAACTTTCTGTACCATCTTTCTTTCCGTCCTTTTTATCCCATCGCTGTCAGACGCGTACCCGTTCTTCTCGAGGCAGGTCGGCAGGGACTGCACCTTCTGCCATTCAATATTCCCAAAACTCAATGAGACCGGCAGGATGTTCCGCTCCGGCGGATACAGGCTCCCCGCCGAGGCCGAGTGGAAGGAAGTGAAGGACTTAAGCTCCATCCCGGCCTCGGTCGAAGTCGAGGTCGAGGCCTCGTACAACGACCTCGCCTCGAACGGCGCGAAGAGCGATTCGTCCGACCTTAAGATCGAGGAGATAGAGCTCTTCGCCGGCGGCGCGTTCGGCAAGACCGGGAGGCTCTCGGTAAACTCCGCCCTGACATTCGAGGAGACCGAGGCCGGGGCCGATGTAAGCATAACGAAGGCTTTTTTGCAGGTGAACGACCTTCTTGGGCCGATGGGTGAGGGGAGGCTGAACTTAAGGGCCGGCAAGTGGGACATAGGCCTCCCGTTCATAAACACGATTGCGCCTATCTCGAACCGCTACCTTGCGGAATCCGCTATCGGCGTACTCTCTATCGAGAAAAAGGCGCTGGAGCTTAACGGGACTTTCACCTCCGAAGGCGAGACGTTGACTGTAACGCAGCGCTGGGCCGTTGGGGCGTCCAGGGAGGAGATCGAGAGCGACGACAAGCTCAAGGGCGCGTACGCTCTGTACTCCGTCACCTTTCAGGAGGACTACAGCCTCGGCGCGCTCGTAAGGACAGGCGAGGAGGCAACCGGAGGCGCGGATGAGTCCTACACGAAGTACGGTGTGGCTGGAGAGGCCGAGTTAGGGCCGACCATACTCACTTTAGGATATTTCAGGTCTGACGCCTTGTACGACGCCGACGACTTTCTCGTTGAGGCCTTCTGGCTGCCCCGCGCGAAGGTAAAGCTTGGGATCCGCTACGAATATTTGAAGGAAGACGGGAGTCAAGGTGTTTCGTCACAGACCTTGATGGCCCGCTATAATATACTCAGCAACGCGTATATACAGGCGGAATACAGGTTGCTCTCTGACGAGGACCATGTGACTTCAGTGAACGAAGACGAGACGAAGCTCCGGGCTTTTCTCGTCGCGGTATTTTGAGGAATAGGCATGGGTGCGAAAGAAGACATAGAGCTTCTGGACTCGAAGATAGCCCGGCTCAAGGTCGAGTACGAGCAGTACTTCATGCGCGTCCTTAAGAGAGAGCCGGCGAAGCTCCGCGACGAGGTCGAAAAGCTCATAATCTTCTACAGCAACAAGAACCTCACCAACACGTCCCTTAGATTCAAGTACAACACCATCGTCGCAAAATACAATTCCTACAAACAATATTGGACGAGGACGCTCCGCGCCATAGACGAAGGCGATTTCCACAGGAGGGCCGAGGGCGAGCTTGAGAACGGCGCGCGCCCTGCGCCTCCTCCTTCAGAGGCCCGCAGACCCACGCCAAACGAGGCCGCCCCCGAGATAAGGGAGGTCTACGAAAAATACATCGAGGCAAGAAAGGCCTGCAACGAGCCGACCGAGGGGATCACGCTCGGCACGCTCGAGAAGACCCTGCAGGAGTACAAGAAGAAGGTAGAGGAGCAGTACAAGACCCAGGAAGTGGAATTCAAGGTCGCCATAAAGGACGGCAAAGCGAAGCTCACGATAGCGCCGAAGAAGAAGGCGGGGTAGTTTAACTCCTCCCCTTAACAAGGGAAGGTTGGGAGGGGTCGTATTCAGCAATAAACGATGCGCACGGCGCACACTACAAAACTAAATAGTATTAAAAAGGAGCACAAATAAAATGGCTGAAGGAGATATTGCTAATCTAAAAAATCGTACAGAAGCAAAACTAAGATACGCATGGGTTCATTTAAACGAACTCGTTACTACAATACCCTACCATGTGGGTGATGATTTTGAGCGAGCACATCAAGAATCTTTTTTGTATCATTTTTTGGGTGCAAAGGATGCTTTTTTGGCAGAGTTAAATGTTTATTATAATTGTAAATTACCACCTGATAATTTGACTTTGGGGGAGCTTCGGAAAGCAAGAAAAAAACTAAATAAAAAATATCACGAGATTACTGCACTGCACAATTTAGAAAATGACGACACTAGTTGGCTCTCTAAGGCCAAAGTGATGCGAGATTACGCAACACACATGCACGGAATAGCGAGAACATATCACCACGGAGGACCTCATCATGGCAACGTCTTTCTTCGTAATCCAAAAACAGGGGATAATATTGAAATACATTATGTTGATGAATTCAGCAATTGGTTATCATTAATGAGTGACTTACTTCAAAAACTCAGGGAATCAGCTATTAAAAATAATAGCTGATTTTGACAGGTTTGAACCTTGTGGAGCCCACCTTTCAAAAACAAAAAAGGCGGGCAAATTGCCCGCCTTTTTTTGTTTTCAATCTTTAAGCCCGACTTACCCCCGTTTCTCCTTAACCCGTATCCTCGCCTGCGCGAGCTCGTAGGACTCAACCGTCTGCGCGTAGTCGGCGTCCTCGGGGGAGAGCGTCTTCAACGCGTCCTCGGCCCTGGCTACGATCGTCTTTGCCGCCTCCATGTCTATCTCGTTCGCGGTCTCCGCGTTCTCGACGAGTATGGTGGTCTTATCCGGCAACACCTCGGCGTATCCGCGCCCGACCGCAATCGAGCCCGTCTCGGACCCCTTCTTGTAGGTCAGCTCCCCGGCCTTAAGGAGCGTCAGGTACTGCGTGTGGCCGGCAAGTATCCCGAACTCCCCTAACCAGCCGGGGGCGGTGAGCTCGTCGACTTCTTTGGAGAGGAGTCGTCTGTAGGGCGTTACTATCTCTA
>JACREV010000233.1 GCA_016218095.1 Deltaproteobacteria bacterium
GGGAACCTCGGGGGCGTCAACGCGGACTATGTGGCGTCTCACAAGAGGCCGTATTCGCTCCGCCTCACTTTGCCGCCGCTCTCGGTCTGCTATTTCAAGAGGAGCTTTTAGAAGGTTGTGACGGGCGGGACGGGAGTCCCGCCCGTATTGCTTGCGGATTTAAGACTGGATTCCCGCTTACGCGGGAATGACGACATTATAGGCTATCTTTTATGTCATTCCCGAGGTTTTAATCGGGAACCCAGATCTAAAAGTTCACTCCCCCTACTCTGCCACTACCCTGTAAATGACCCCCGCGTAATCGTCCGAAATGTATAAGGCCCCGTCCTTGCCGACGAGCGGCTGGACGGGCCTTCCCCAGGGGCCGTCTTTTGTAAGCCAGCCGGTTATGACGTCGATCGCCTTTCCAGACGGCCTTCCGTCCTTGAAAGGGACCGCTACAAGCTTGTAGCCCGTGGGCACGCTTCTGTTCCATGAGCCGTGGAAGGCTATGAAGAGCGAGTCCTTGAATCGGTCGGAGGACTTAAGCCCTTTGCCGAAGGCTATACCCAGAGGAGCCGAGTGGGCCTGCATACCCAGGTCAATCGGGACGGTATCCCTGCACCTCTCCAGAGAGCCCATGTTCGGGTCAGGTACCCTCTCTCCATAGCAGTACGGCCAGCCGTAGTCGCCTCCTTCGACTATCCTGTTAAGCTCCTCGGGCGGGAGATCTTCCCCCAGGTAGTCCGTGCCGTTGTCGGCCCCCCAGAGGTCTTTAGTATCAGGGTGTATCGCTATCCCCACGCTGTTCCTCAAGCCAGTCGCGTACAGGACGGTCTTCTTTCCAGCGACCTTCAAGACAGCGGCGCGTCTTTTGTCCCTCTCGACGCACGCGTTACAGCTCGACCCGACTGAGACGAAGATATCGCCGGAAGGGGAAATTGCAACTGACCTCGTAAAGTGGCCCCCGCCGACTGGTATATCATCGGTTATGACCTCCTTTGAATCAGACTTAAGGTCTTTGTCGGTGTCCTTGAGTACGCTGACCCTGCCGGTCTCGGCGACGATCAAGTCCCCTCCCCTGAACGCGAGCCCGTGCGGTTTCGCAAGCCCGTCGGCGAAGGTAAGGGCCTCGTCGGCTACACCGTCTCTGTCCCTGTCAGGGAGAGCCACGACCTTGCCGTCGGACGTGAGGGAGACGAAGATGTTCCCGGCCTCGTCAATCGCCATATGCCTCGGCCCTCCGAGCCCTCCGGCGAATACCGAGACCTTCCAGCCTTTTGGGGCCGAGAGGTGTCTTTCGGCCTTGAGCGCGCCTGTCCTGTATTTTTCAGGGACTTGCAGACGGGTCCGGACAAGCGCGCCGGGGTCCGCATCGGCGGGAGCAATCGAAAGGCTAAAGAGGAGGAGGAAAAAAAAGAGAGGTCTTGCGAAGAGAGCCATCACCACGCCTCCTCGATGTTTTAAAGATAGGCGGGGTTTTCCAACCCCGCCTATCCGGATACATGCGACACGCACTAATTATAGCAGAGATGTCCTTAAGGTAAGCTCGTCGGTGAGGACTTTTATGTTTTCGGAGTAGTCTATCGGGCAGTCTATGATGGTAACGCCTTTCGAGTTGATGGCGTCCGAGAGCTCTCGCCCGAGGTCTTCCGCGCTCTCCACCCTCGCACCGCTCGCCCCGTAGCTCTCGGCGTATTTGATGAAGTCCGGGTTCGAGAACTCGAGCCCGAAGGATGGGAGCTTCATCGAGTCCTGCTTCCACTTTATCATGCCGTAGCCGGAGTCGTTTACGATGACGACGGTCAAATCCACCTTAAGCCTTATCGCGGTCTCTATCTCCTGGGAGTTCATCATGAAGCCGCCGTCGCCCGCTACACAGACGACCTTCCTCTCGGGGTTTATGAGCTTCGCCGCTATCGCTACTGAGAGCCCGGCTCCCATCGAGGCAAGCGCGTTGTCGAGCAACACCGTGTTCCTCGCGTATGCGGGGTAGTTGCGGGCAATCCACAACTTGTACATGCCGTTATCGAGCGCGAGTATGCCGTCCGCGGGGATGTGCCTCCTTAATTCCGCGACGAGCCTCTGCGGCTTTACGGGGAAACCGCCGTCGTCTGACTTCTCCAGCACATGGGCCTTGAGCGAGGCGATGACCTCCATGAAAAACCCGAAGTCCCAATGCGGCTGGGGTCTTATCGCGGCTGTCAAGGACCGGATGCTATGCGCGATGTCCCCCAGGACCTCGAGCGTGGGGTAATAGACGTCGTCGACCGGGGCCGAGTAGAAGTTTATATGGATGACCTTGCGCCTGTCATAGCCCATGATGGCCGGCGGCTTCTCCGTGACGTCGTGCCCGACGGCGATTATGAGGTCCGACCTCTCTATGGCCCTGTGGAGGAAGTCCTTTTCCGATAACGCCGCCGTGCCGAGGGAAAGAGGGCTCCTCTCGTCGACAACCCCCTTGCCCATCTGCGTCGTGAAGAACGGTATCCCGGTCTTTCTTATGAATTCCTCGAGCTCGACAGAGACCCTCTTCCTGTTAGCCGCCGCGGCGATGAGGATGAGCGGGTGGCGGGAGGCCTCTATCATGTCGATGGCGGTGTCTATGGCCTTCGCGTCAGGGCCGGGCCTCCGGAGCTTTGTGGAATCGAGCGGCCTCGCTATCGCGGGCTCAGAGGCGATGTCCTCGGGGAATTCGAGGTGCACGGCCCCGGGCCTCTCCTCCTCCGCCCTCCTGAAGGCCTCCCTTACAAGCGACGGCACGAGGTCGCCCGCAGTTATCTGCCTTGTCGCCTTTGTTATGGGAGACATCATCTCAAGGACGTTGATTATCTGGAAGAGCCCCTGCTTCGACCTCCTTATGGGCTTTTGCCCGGTGATGACGACGAGAGGCATCCCGCCAAGTTGCGCGAAGGCGACACCTGTGACGAGGTTCGTAGCCCCAGGCCCCAGCGTCGAGAGCACCACCCCTGCTCTTCCGGTGAGGCGTCCGCATGTGGCGGCCATGAAGGCCGCGGCCTGCTCGTGCCTTGTCACGATAAATCTTATGCCTGATTTCCTGATGGATTCGAGGAGTACGAGGGACTCTTCTCCGGGCAGGCCGAAAATGTACCTTACCCCTTCCCTCTCCAGGCACTCTACAAAAAGGTCCGCCGCCGTCTTTCTCATTCGATCACCCTTCTGTTCTTTTACTCTCAGGTTTTCAAAAACCGGGACCGTTGTCAAGGGCTGGTTTTAGGATATACTAGGATTATGCTCATAAAGAGGAAAAAAACATGGGAGAGGCCGGAAAGGGAGGTGACTCCGGAGGAGATATACCTCAAGAGGCGCGACTTCGTGAAGATGATGGGGGTCGCGGGGGTGGGCGCGGGGCTCCTCACAAACGGCATTGACATCTTCGACCTCTTCGGAAAAAAAGATGATGAAAAGCTTATAAAGATCCCTGAGACGCCGACCTCGCACCTCTATCCGGCCAAAAAGAACGCAAAATATACGGTCGACCGGAAGATAACCGACGAGCTTGTTGCGGCCAGGTACAACAACTTCTACGAGTTCTCGTCGTTCAAGAGCGTGTGGAAGCACGTGGATGAGATGGAGGTGCGGCCCTGGCAGGTCGAGGTAGGCGGGCTTGTGGAGAGGCCCCGCGTCTATGACATAGACGAGCTCGTAAGGGAGATGCCGCTTGAGGAGCGTCTCTACAGGTTCAGGTGCGTGGAGGCCTGGGCCATGACCGTGCCGTGGACGGGGTTTCCTATGAGCGCGCTCATAAAGAAGGTCTCGCCGCTGTCGTCTGCGAAATACATAAGGATGAGGACCTTCCACAACAAGAAGTGGGCGCTTCAACAGAAGCTCCGGTTCTGGCTCCCATGGCCCTACGAAGAAGGGCTTACGATGGAGGAGGCGATGAACGAGTTGACGTTCCTCGCAACCGGCATCTACGGCCACGAGCTCCCCAAACAGCACGGCGCGCCCGTAAGGCTCGTCGTGCCGTGGAAGTACGGGTTCAAGAACATAAAATCTATTGTGCGGATAGACTTCGTGGAGGACGAGCCGAAGACCTTCTGGAACACGCTCGTGCCGGACGAGTACGACTTTACCGCGAACGTCAACCCGGAGGTCCCGCACCCTCGCTGGTCGCAGGCGACGGAGCGGATAATAGACACGGACGAGCGCGTGCCGACGATAAAGTACAACGGCTACGGGGAGTTCGTGGCAAGGATGTACGGGAAGAGGTAA
>JACREV010000234.1 GCA_016218095.1 Deltaproteobacteria bacterium
CGGCAGGTTCCACCTCATAGGACTGCCGCCTGCGCCGCGCGGCGTGCCCCAGGTAGAGGTCGCTTTCGACATCGACGCGAACGGCATCCTTAACGTCTCTGCAAAGGACCTCGCCACGAACAAGGAACAGAGGATAACCATTACGGCCTCCTCGGGTCTCAACAAGGACGAGGTCGAGAAAATGGTAAAGGAAGGCGAACAGCACGCCGATGAGGATAAAAAGAGAAAAGAGGTCGTCGAGACTAGAAACCAGCTCGACTCTCTTGTATACTCGACCGAAAAGCTCCTGAACGAGAACCGCGCCAAGGTGCCTGAGGCGGACGCAAAGGCCGTTGAGGAAGCGGTCGCCGAGGCGAAGAAAGCCCTCGAGCAGAACGAGCTTGAGCCGTTAAAAGATGCGGTAGCCAAGGTCACCCAGGCCTCCCACAAGGTGGCTGAGATGATGTACAAGGAAGCGGCGGCATCAGGCCAGGCCGCCGGGGCGCCGGGCCAGGAAGGCGCGCATAAGCAGGGCGACGTGGTCGACGCTGAAGTAGTCGACGAGCAGAAGTAACCCGGGCAAGTGGGACCGCGCAGGAGGAGAAAATAGGGGGAGGGGAGCGAGGGCGCGGCTTTGGGGGATGGGTTTTCGCGCCATCCGTTATAAAGGGGTGCAGGGGGTCTGAGGGGTACGTTGAAACGGTGGCAGTCTTTTTCTCCAGTTGCCTGCCTGTCGGTTTATAAAGCATCAAGGCCCGTTATGAAGGATCGACCTGGGCCTTTCTCAAAATAAAGGGACCGGGAGGGACGGCGTTACGCCGTCCCTCCCGGTATCGATCTTCCGGCCCGAAGGTCCCTTTCAGCAACTCGTCTTAAGCCCGCGCGTTTGCCGCCTTTCCGCACTTTAACTGTATTTTAAACAACACTTCGGTAGAATGGCCAAGGACTATTACGAGATCCTCGGGGTCGCGAGAAACGCGGCCGAGGACGACATAAAAAAGGCGTACAGGAACCTCGCCAGGAAGTTCCACCCCGACCTCCATCCGGATAAGAAGGCCGAGATGGAGGCGAAGTTCAAGGAGATAAACGAGGCGTACGGCGTCCTCTCCGACCCCAAGAAGAGGTCCGATTATGACCTTACGGGATCCGTCGGCCACGAGCCGGGGATGGGCGGCGGGTATCCGCCTCCTGGCGGCGGAGTCCACTTCGAGGACTTCGGCTTCGGCAACATCGGAGGCTTCGAGGACGTATTCAGCGAGATATTCGGCAAGGGCGGAAGGAGGGGCCCGCGTAAGGGCTCTGACCTCGAGTATTCGGTAACGCTCGACTTCCTGCAGGCGGTAAAGGGGGCCGAGGTGAGGATAGCGGTCCCGAGGCGGGGCGGGAGCGAGACCATTACGGTAAAGATACCGCCCGGCGTCAAGAGCGGCGGAAGGGTAAGGGTCCCGGGAAAAGGCGAGCCCGGCGACGGCGGCCCCGGCGACCTCTACATTATAACCGAGGTCCAGCCGCACCGGTATTTCAGGAGGGTCGATAACGATATTTACGTCGATGTGCCGATAAATATAAAGGAAGCCGTGCTTGGCGCCGATATACAAGTACCGACCATCGACGGCATGACCACCATAAAGGTCCCGCCGGGGATAAGGAGCGGACAGAAGCTCCGGATAAAAGGAAAGGGCGTCTACGGCGCCGGAGGCAGGGGAGACGAGTACGTCATCATCCAGATAGCCGCGCAAAAGGCCGTTGACAGCAGGAGTAAAGAGCTTATTGAAGAATTTTCACGAATAAATACTTATGACCCGCGGAAGGGATTATGGTAGAATATATGTATAAAAGGGTTGCCGAAGTCCCGAAAGGGCGGCGGTTGCCCGCTTCCGGTTAGCAAACCGCGCATTAGCGGTTCAAGATCAACTCATTAACCTCCGGGGGTTCGAGGACCCCGGAAAGACAGGTCCGGTCAGAAGGCCCCGGCCCTCAAGAGGTTACCATGACTGAACTGGAAGATATAAAGGAAAAACTCACGCCTGCCGCCAGGAAGGTACTCGAGGCGGCTATCGAGGAGAGTAAGACCCGCCAGCACTATTATCTCGGCGTCGAACATCTCTTCCTGGCCTTCGCCAAGGTCGAGGAGAACTTCTTCAGGGAAGTGATGGAGGACCTGAACCTCGACGTATTCCATGTTATCAACTTTCTGAATGAGCATCTGAACGTCTCCCGCCAGTACATCGGACTTGGTCTCAAGATTCCTCCTGCTACCCGTAACGTGTTCAGGCTCGCCCGTGAAGAAGCCCAGAGGTGGGGTAGGGAGGAGCTCGACTCCACCGACCTCTTCATCGCCATATTCCAGGAGAACCACAGCCTGCCGGCAAAGGTCTTCCGCTCGTTCGGGCTCGACCCGGATTACGTGATGAGGAGGATAACCGTAAAAGTAAGGAGCAAAGAGGAGATGGAAGAGGAGCTCAAGAAGAAATACGAACTCCCTCCTAATCTCAAGCACTTCGCCGTTAATCTCAATAAGCTCGCGAGGTTCGACAAACTGCCGATGATAGTCGGCAGGGACGCCGAGATAGAGCAGGTGATGGAGATACTCTGCCACGTTGACCGTTCCAACTCCGTCATGGTGATAGGCGAGCCCGGCGTCGGCAAGACCGCCGTCGTGGAGGGGCTCGCAAGAAGGATAGAGCTTGAGCCGAAGAGGGTCCCCAAGAGGCTCCGGGACAAGCAGATAGTGAACCTCCAGATGAACTCGGTCGTAGCCGGGACGATCTTCAGGGGGATGTTCGAGGACAGGATAGAGAAGATAATAAAGGAGATAAAGGAGAAGAAGAACATCATCTTCTTCATAGACGAGGCCCACACGCTCATAGGCGCGGGCTCGGCCATGGGCGTTCCTTCGGACGCCGCAAACATCTTCAAGTCGACATTGTCCAGGGGCGAGGTGCAGATAATCGGCGCTACGACCCTCTCCGAGTACAAGGAGTTCATAGCCGAGGACGAGGCGCTTGCCAGACGCTTCCGCCTCGTGAACATCGCGGAGCCGACGGTCGACGAGACGAGGAAGATACTCTACGGCATACGCGGCAGGCTCGAGAAGAGCTACTCTGTCGCGATCACCGACGAGGCCATAGAGACCGCGCTCGACATGAGCCAGAGGTACATGAGGTCCTTGAAGATGCCCGACAAGGTCATCGGCTGGCTCGACACCTCGTGCGTAAAGGTAGAGATAAACAGGCCGACCGAGCCGGTCAAATCCAGCGACGTCGTAGAGGTCATATCCCAGGAGACGAAGATACCCAGGGACATGATCTTCAGGGACACGGTCGGCAGGTTCAAGGACATGGAAAAGGCCTTGTCCAGGAGGGTCATCGGCCAGAGGGAGGCGGTGACGGCCTTATCCAAGAGGCTCAGGCTCAACAAAGGGCCGCTGAAAGAGAACTTCTCGAAGCCCGACGGAGTGTTGCTCTTCTTAGGCCCCACCGGCGTCGGCAAGACCGAGCTCGCCAAGGCCCTCGCCGAGTACCTCTTCGGGGACGAGAAGAAGATGATACGGGTGGACATGAGCGAGTACAAGGACTCGGCCGTCGCGGTCGATAAGCTCATCGGCATGCCCAGAGGCATAGTAGGCTCGGAGCGCGGCGGCCTGCTCTCGAACCCTGTCCGCGAAAACCCGTACTCGGTCGTCCTTCTGGACGAGATCGAGAAGGCGCACCCGTACGTATTGAACCTCTTCCTCCAGGTCTTTGACGAGGGGTGGCTCACCGACGGGCGCGGGAAGAGGGTCTACTTCAGCGACACCGTCATCATAATGACAAGCAACCTCGGCGTCGACATGTTCAAGAAGTACGTGAAGCCGCTCGGGTTCCTGCCCGAGGGGCAGGACACGCACTCCTTCAAGAAGGACATATTGAAGGACGTGGAGGGGACGCTCTCCCCGGAGTTCCTGAACCGCATAGACGACATCATAGTCTTCACGCCCCTTACGAGGGAGGAGGTCAAGGCGCTCACGAACCTCTACCTCGACAAGATCAGGGACCACATGGAGACATACGGCAAGCACCTTGTCGTGACCGAGAAGGCCGTTGACGCGCTCGTAAATAAGGGATATAACCAGAAGTACGGGGCGAGGTTCTTGAAGCGCCACGTGGATGAGAAGGTGAAGGTCCCTGTGACGCTAAAGTGGAAGGAAGGGGACTTCTTCAGGGTCGACGCCGTCGATGACGAGGTGGTCGTCGATACATCTTCGGCCGGGGAGCCAGCGTTAGCATGATAAAGAACATACTCATACCTCAGGACGGGTCCGAGAACGGCAAGGCCGCCCTCGAATACGGATTGTGGCTCGCGAAGAAGTTCAAGGCGGGCCTCATAGGCCTCAACGTCGTCGACGTGGTCGCCCTTGAAGGCCCGTTCCTGCACGACCTCTCGGGATCTCTCGGGTTTGAGCCGTTCATGAACTTCTCCTCGAGGATGCGCGAGGCGCTGGAGACCAGAGGCAAGACCATCCTCGGCGATTTCGAAGCGGCCTGCGCCAAAGAGGGGCTTATCTGCGAGTCATCCATTGGCTACGGGGTCGTAGCCAGTGAAATATGCGACAAGGCGAGGCTAGCCGATCTCGTCATAGTAGGGAAGAGAGGGCTTAACGCCAGGTTCGAGTACGGGCTTCTGGGCTCCACGACGGAAGCGGTCTTGAGGCGGTCGCCGAAACCGGTGATGGTCGTGCCTGAGACGTTCGTAGCGCCGGAGAGGCCGCTCCTCGCATACGACGGCAGTCCGACGGCCTCGCGCGCCATGCACTCGGCCGCCGAATGGGCGAGCGCGTTCGATCTCCCGCTTACCGTCGTCTCCGTGGCCGCGGAGACCGAAGAGGACCTCCCGCTCCTCAAAGACGCGGAGAACTACCTGAAGCCCTACGGGGTCCGGGCGAGCTTCGTGCCGCTTAAGGGTGACGCGCCGGTCGCCATCGAGCGTTATTGCAAGGAGAACGGCCACGACCTCATCTTCATGGGTGCCTCACACCACTCGAGGATAGTCGAGATGGTGCTCGGCTCCACGACCGAGCACGTCATGAGGAACGTAGAGGGCCCGTTCTTTCTCGAAAGATAACAGAAGGGCCTGCCCCTTTTCCAAGCCTGTCCCCGGAATGATCTTTCCCCTCGTTTTCTTCATCATACCCTCGAAAAACGGCCATATATCTGTTGACTTATCGGATGCTCAGTGCTAATTTTTAACAGGCCGCTGAAAAGATCGCGTTTTGTGAGCGCGCTGTTCCGAAACCCGAAGCGTACCGGTAAAACCCTTCCTTCGCAGGAAATTTCAGATTAATTGATCCACCCCGCAGGGACCCATGACCATAGAGGCGAGGACAGACCATACAGAGGAGGTCAAGCCCCTCCTTGAGGCCGGCAACGAACCGGCCCTTAAGGAATTGCTCTCCGAACTCCATGCTTCCGACATCGGACGCGTCTTCAGCAGCCTCGATGAGGAAGATGCGGTCCGGGTATTCAGGCTTCTGGAGCCGGAGCTCGCCTCCGAGGTCCTTTTAGAGGTCGACGAGCGCCTCCGGAAGACCCTCATCTCGTCCATCTCCTCCGAAGAGCTCATCGACGTCGTCCACGAGATGGAGACCGACGACGCGGCCGACGTCATCTCCGAGCTCCCGCTCGAAGACGCGAAACAGGTCCTCGAAGGGATCGACAGGCAGGAGTCTATCGAGGTCCAGAAGCTCCTCGTCTACCCCGAGGACACGGCCGGCGGAAAGATGCAGGCCGAGCTCGCCTCAGTCCCGGAGGACGCGACCGTCGAGGAGACGATCGAGGAGGTAAGGAGGAAGAGCAAAGTCATCGAGCACATCTCTAACGTCTTCGTCGTGGACAGGGACCGAAAGCTCCTCGGGACCGTCTCGCTCGATAAGCTCATACTCGCCTCCCCGAAGCAGAGGATAATAGAAATAGCGGACAGGGAGCCGATGATGGTCAGGACCGACCTCGACCAGGAAGAGGTGGCGAAGATATTCCAGCGCTACGACCTTATCTCGCTGCCGGTCGTCGACCACGACGGCAGGCTCGTCGGCAGGATAACCATAGACGACGTCGTCGACGTCCTCGAGGAGGAGATCTTCGAGGACTTCTACAAGATGGCGGGGTTGAACATCGAGGAGCGCGTCATGGACCCGCCCGCGCGCTCGATATGGATGAGGGCGCCGTGGCTCTTCGTCAACCTCGGCACGGCCTTTCTCGCCGCATCCGTCGTCAAGGTATTTCAGGGGACTATCGAGAAGTTTGTGATATTGGCGGTACTCATGCCCATAGTCGCCGGCATGGGCGGCAACGCCGCCACACAGGCTATAACGGTCGTCGTCCGCGGCCTCGCGCTCGGTGATTTGTCTTTGAAGAACGCGAGGTGGATACTCGTCAAGGAGGCCTCCGTCGGGCTCGCCAACGGCCTCATGACGGGGATGACGGCGTCCGTCATCGCGTACCTCTTCGGGGTCCAGCCGATCGTAGGGCTGCTCCTCTTCCTCGCCATGACCTTCAACCTCGTCATAGCGGGACTTTCCGGCTCGCTCATACCGTTGATACTCAAGTGGTTCAAGGTCGACCCGGCGATTTC
>JACREV010000237.1 GCA_016218095.1 Deltaproteobacteria bacterium
AAACACGGTCTTACTCGTCGCGTCTTCGCTAATCCCGTTCTTCACGGGCTACAACGGGTTCATATATCTTGCCGCCGCGGTCTCAGTCGGCGCGTATTTCATCTTCTGGAACATAATGCTCTTTCGTAACCCGTCGAAGGACCTCGCCTGGAAAAATTTCAAGATATCCATGATGTACCTCGGTGTGCTTTTTACCGCCGTCATAGCGGACGTGGCCTTGAAACCTCTTGGATTTTAAGAGGAATTTTAGTCTTTCATGTTTCTTTTAAAAAAACTTGACAAGGTTCTTTTTTGATTGTAATCTCTGAGTTCAAATTCTTTTACTAAAAAGGAGGAATTGACAAATGAAAAGATTGATAGGGTTTGGTGTACTTGCTTTGGGCGTGGCCTTCTCGGGCTCGGCCCTCGCGGCTGACGGCGCGGCCATCTTCAAGGCGAAGTGCGCGGCCTGCCACGGCGCTGAAGGCCAGGGCACCGCGATGGCGCCTGCCTTCCAGGGCAACGCGTTCATCAAGGAGAGCAAGGAGGATGTCATCGGCCAGACCATCACCAACGGCCGCGACGGCGCCGCGAAGAAGTACAAGCAGTTCGCCATCGGCATGCCGAAGCAGAGCCTTGCCGGCGACGACCTCAGCTCCGTCATCGCGCACCTCAAGTCTCTTGCCGCAAAGAAGTAATAGGCTTCAAGTCGCATTTTATTATTAAGGAAAGGCCCGGAAGAGATTCCGGGCCTTTCTGTTTTCAGGGGTTCGCGGTCCGTGTGTCTCCCGTAAGTACGCCTCCAGCGCGCGCTTTGCCCGGCAGGTTACAAAAATGCCGAAAATCACGCCAAATACGCAGTTTTTTTCTACCCCGGGCTTAAAGACATTATTGACAAGTGACGCGAAATAGCCGATAATAATACCCGTTTTTCAACACCCTTTTCAAAACCCCTTTCTGAAGATTCTTTTGATTCACCCGATGCTATTTCGGCTGGCGCGCCGGAGTCGACCGCACCCCGGCAATGCGACCATTGTTGCTTTTTTCGTTTTTCAGTCTATGCTTAAATGTGGAGGTGCAAGTTGGCTGGCAGAAAGGTTTTCGTAGGGATAGATATCGGCTCGGTGAGCGCCAATACGGTGGTGCTCGATGGAAATAGGAACCTGCTCGAAGAGCACTATACGCGCACAAAGGGGGAGCCGCTCGAGACCTCCTACGCGGTATTGAGCGAGATAATAAAGCGCTACGGTCAAAGCTCCATAGAGCTCGTCGCGGCGACCGGCTCCGGCGGAAAGCTCATCGCGCCGCTGCTCGGCGCGGGTTTTACGAACGAGGTCATCGCCCAGGCCAGGGCGACAGAGGTCTTCCACCCCGAGGCGCGGACAGTCATCGAGATGGGCGGCCAGGACGCAAAGCTCATCTTCCTCGCGCCGGACGGCGACTCCGGAAAACTCAGGATAGCCGACTTCCAGATGAACTCGGTCTGCGCCGCAGGGACCGGCTCGTTCCTCGACCAGCAGGCGTACAGGCTGGGTCTTACGATCGAGGACTTCGGCCACCTGGCGCTGAAGAGCAAGCACCCGCCCCGCGTGGCGGGACGTTGCTCGGTCTTCGCCAAGAGCGACATGATCCACCTCCAGCAGATAGCGACACCGGACTATGACATAGTCGCCGGGCTCTGCTACGCGGTCGCGAGGAACTTTAAAGCCACGATAGGCAAGGGCAAGGACTTCATCGCCCCTGTAGCCTTCCAGGGCGGGGTCGCCGCGAACCTCGGCGTCAGGAAGGCCTTCAAGGACGTTCTCGAGCTCGACGACAAGGACTACATCATCCCGGCGCACTTCGCCTCGATGGGCGCCATAGGCGCCATCTACACCTGCATAGAGCTCGGAAAGGGCATCGGAAAATTCAAGGGGGTGGACGAGCTCCACGCCTATATAAACTCCGGCAGGAAGAACGACAGGACCCTTGAGAAGCTCATCCGCCCGGAAAACCACCCGTCCCAGAGAAGGTCCAGCCTCGGCTACCCGCTCGACAAGGAGAAGAAGGTAGACTGTTACCTCGGCATCGACGTCGGCTCCACCTCCACGAACGTAATACTCATCGACAAAGACCTTAAGCTCGTAACCAAGCGATATCTCGCGACCGCCGGACGCCCGCTTGAGGCCGTAAGAAAGGGCTTGAGCGAGGTCGCCGATGAGTGCGGCGACGCGGTCACGGTCGTCGGCGTGGGCACTACCGGCTCGGGCAGATACCTTTCCGGCGACTTCATCGGCGCCGACATCGTAAGGAACGAGATAACAGCTCAGGCTATCGCCGCCGCGGTCATAGACCCCGAAGTCGACACCATCTTCGAGATAGGCGGACAGGACTCCAAGTACATCGCGCTTAAAGACGGCGTCGTCGTAGACTTCGAGATGAACAAGGTCTGCGCCGCCGGAACTGGCTCGTTCCTCGAAGAGCAGGCCGAGAGGCTCGGCATCAGCATAAAGGGCGAGTTCAGCGAGCTCGCGCTCGGCTGTTCGTCGCCGCCTCCCATGGGCGAGAGGTGCACGGTATTCATCGAGTCCGACATGGTCCACTTCCAGCAGAGGGGCGTGGAAAAGGACGGATTAGTCGCGGGCCTCTCGTACTCCATCGTCCAGAATTATCTCAACAGGGTCGTCGGCGATAGACGCATAGGCAACAGGATATTCTTCCAGGGCGGCACCGCCGCGAACCTCGGCGTCGTCGCGGCCTTCGAGAAGGTCACGGGAAAACCGATAACCGTCCCCGAGCACCACGACGTCACCGGCGCAATAGGCGCGGCGATACTCGCGCTCCGCGAGATGGTCCCCGGCGCGAAGACGCGTTTCAAGGGCTTTGATCTCAGCAAGAAGAAGTACGAGCTCCAGTCCTTCGAATGCCGCGACTGCTCGAACATCTGCGAGGTCCGCAAGGTCGTAATGGAGGGCGAGGCCCCGCTCTATTACGGCGGCAGGTGCGAAAAGTACGATGTGAAGAGGGAGGACAACAAGCACGCACATCTCCCGGACCTCTTCAAAGAGCGCGAAAAGATGCTCTTCGGCACCTACACCGGAAAGGTCGCGGGCAAGGACGCGCCCGCCATAGGCATGCCGAGGATGCTCTTCGTCCACGAGATGTTCCCGTTCTGGAAGGCGTTCTTCGATCAATTGGGCTTCAGGCTCCAGCTCTCGTCTCCGACGAACAAGGAGATCATAAAGCACGGCCTTGAGAAGGTCGTCACCGAGACCTGCTTCCCCGTAAAGGTGGCGCACGGCCATCTTAACGAGCTCATCGCAAAGGGCGTGAAGAAGATATTCCTCCCCTCGATAATCAACCTTAAGCCCGCCAGACCCGGGCAGAACTTTACGGTGCTCTGCCCCTACGTGCAGTCGATCCCCTACCTTACCCGGTCGGCCTTCGACTACAAGGCGCTCGGGGTCGAGGTCCTCTCTCCCATAGTCCACTTCAACCAGAGGGAAGCCGGCCTTAAGAAGGAGTTCCACGAGATAGGCAGGCTCTTAGGCAGGGACAAGGCGAGTGTCGAGAAGGCCTTGAAAGTCGCGATGGACTCCTGGGACGAGTTCGGCAGGAAGCTGCGCGCGCGCGGCAAAGAGGTCATAGACAACCTCAAGAAAGAAGACACGGCCCTCGTCATAGTCGGGAGAGCCTACAACACGACGGACTCCGGCATAAACCTGGAACTGCCGCAGAAGCTCCGCGAGATGGGCACCGTCGCGATACCCTACGACATGCTCCCGGTCGACGAAGTCATAGACGAGGCGCTCGCCGAGGACATGTACTGGAAGAGCGGGCAGAGGATCTTGGCCGTCGCCAAACTCATAAGGGACGACGACCGCCTCTTCTCCGTCTACATAACGAACTTCGGCTGCGGCCCGGATTCCCTCATCACGCACTTCTACAAGGAAGCCGCCGCGGGCAAACCCTTCCTCCAGCTCGAGATAGACGAGCACTCGGCGGACGCGGGCGCCATAACCCGGTGCGAGGCCTTCCTCGACAGCATAAAGAACATCAAGGGCAAGATAAAGATAGACGCCAGGGACAAGGGCGTACTCAAGAGGACGAACATCAAGAAAAAGATATACCTCCCGTACATGGCGGACGGCGCGTACGCCATAGCCGCGGCCTTCCAGTCCGCGGGAATAGACGCCGAGGTCATGGACATGCCGGACGAAGAGTCCCTCAAGTGGGGGAGGCGCTACACCTCCGGGCGCGAGTGCTACCCCTGCATCATAACGACCGGCGACATGGTCAAGAAGATAAAGGAGAAGGGGTTCGACCGGGACGGGTCAGCCTTCTTCATGCCCTCGGGCAACGGCCCCTGCAGGTTCGGCCAGTACAACCGCTACCAGAGGCTCATATTGGACGAGCTCGACTTCAAGGACGTACCGGTCTTCGCCCCCGACCAGGACGGGAACTTCTACAAGGAGCTCGGAGCCGTCGGCGGCAACTTCGACAGACTCGCGTGGTGGGGCATCGTCGCAATCGACCTCCTGTACAAGCGCCTCCTTGAGACCCGCCCCTACGAGAAGAACTCCGGAGAATCCGACAAGGCCTACTGGGACAGCGTCTGGGCCGTATGCGACGCCGTAAAGAACAAGAGGTTCCCGGAAAAAGAGCTAAAGACCGCCAAGGAGGCCTTCAAGCGCGTCCCGGTGAACGCGCCGACCGGCAAGCCGGTCATAGGCGTCGTCGGCGAGATATACGTCCGGTCAAACCGCTTCAGCAACGAGAACCTCGTCGGAAAGCTCGAGGCGCTCGGCGCGGAGGTGAGGATGCCGACGATCTCCGAGTGGATCTACTACACCAACTTCTGCGCCAAGAGGAAGAACTGGGACAGGAGGAGCTACGGCGACTACTTCCGCACCCTCACGAGCGACTTCTTCCAGCACAAGGACGAGAAGAAGATGGAGAACATCCTTAACGGCGACCTCCGAAGCGGACACGAGCCCCGCGTCGAAGAGATCATCAAAAAGGCCGAGGGCTACATACATGATTCCTTCGAGGGCGAGGCTGTCTTGAGCGTCGGCAAGGCCCTCGACTACATCGGCAAAGGGGCCCACGGCCTCGTGAACGCCATGCCGTTTACCTGCATGCCAGGCACCGTCGTGAACGCGGTCTTAAAGAGGCTACGCGAGGAGAACAGGAACATCCCCTACCTCAACATGGTCTACGAGGGGATAGAAGACTCCAACTCCATGACCCGCATGGAGGCGTTCGTCCACCAGGCCCGCGAATTCATGCAGAGAAAGTCGTGAGAACTGAGAGAAACTTTTTATAAAAAGTGTGCTCGGCGCACGGCCTGTATCAATCAGAGCCATTGAGGTAAGATAGTCCTGAGCCGAAAAATCCGATTTTGCCTGTCCGGCGAGGACCTCAGACTCTCTTCAAAAATTTTCAGTTCTTCCGGCAAGGCCCCCGTTAAAGACTTTGGGGGCCTTGCCGGAACTTAAAAACCTATGAAGCGGGTTTGAAAGTAACTTTCTTATAAAAGGCCCTCAAGACTTTCAGACTCGTTCCTTACTGTCCCTCTGCTGAAAAATGGAACTGCCCCTGACAGCCGTTTTCGTCCTCATCCTCCTCGCCTTTGCCGGGCTTGTCGTGGCGTTGTGGGCCGCGCTACGCAAGGGCAATAACAACAGCGACCTTCAAGTATTGCTCACCCAGCAGGATGGACTCCGTGCAGAGCTGCAGAACTCACTTCAATCCACGACCAAGCTCGTCACGAGCCAGTTGAGCGCGATAACTACCCAAGTGAACGACCAGCTCTCACGCGTCGGAAGCCAGCTCGATGCCTCCACAGGGCAGATGTC
>JACREV010000236.1 GCA_016218095.1 Deltaproteobacteria bacterium
CTCATCGCGTTAAACACGCTCGCCGAAGGGAAAGAGGTCATAATATCGCGCGGAGAGCTCATAGAGATAGGCGGCTCCTTCAGGCTCCCGGAGATAATAAAAAAGAGCGGCTGTATATTGAAGGAGGTCGGCACCACGAACAGGACCCACGGGGCCGACTATACCGGGGCCGTGACGGACGCTACCGCACTTCTATTGAAGGCCCACACGAGCAACTATAAGGTGGTGGGGTTCACTTCTGATGTTCCGTTAAAGGCCCTAGTCGAGATAGGCAGGGAAAACGGCGTACCTGTGATAGAAGACCTCGGGAGCGGCTCGCTCGTTGACTTATCGGTCTGGGGGCTCCCGAAGGAGCCGCTTGTGAGCGAATCGATCGCCGCAGGCGCGGACGTCGTCACGTTCAGCGGGGACAAGCTCCTTGGAGGCCCGCAGGCCGGGATAATAGCGGGCAAGAAGGCGTTCATAGACAGGATCAGAAAAAATCCTCTTAAAAGGGCGTTACGCACGGGCAAACTGACGCTTTCAGCCCTCGAAGCGGTCTTGAGGCTCTACCTTAATAAGGAGAAGCTCCGGGGCTCGGTCCCTACGCTCCGCTTTATTACGAGGGACTTAAACGATATAGAAGAGGCGGCCATGAAGGCCCGGGGGCTCATCGAGGCGGCGCTCGGAGGTGGGTTCAAGGTCGGGGTCGAGGCCGACTCATCCGTTATCGGGGGAGGGGCGCTCCCGGATACGACGCTGCCGACGCGGGTCGTATCGATCACAAGCGAGTCCATGACCGCAGAGGCGATATCAAAGCTGTTCCTCTCAGGCGACCCGGCGGTACTCGGCAGGATTAACAAGGACAGGTTCCTCCTTGACTTGAGGACCGTCGAAGACCCCGCCTTGCTCGTCCCCGGACTGAAATAAGGTAGCCATAAAAAAAGGCGGGGGGAAGCCCCCCGCCCGTGGATGCGGATCATTATCTACTGGCCGCCGGTCGTGCCGCCGCCCATCGTTCCGCCCTCCCTTTCAGAAGGAGCAGGGGTTGTGCCGGGGGCCGCGCCCTTGCGCTCGGTCATGCCCTTGCCTGCCGCCGCGCCGCTCTGGAACAGCCTCGCGTGCTCCATCGACTTCTCGGCGCTGTCGAGCGCGGTCTTCGCGCTGTTGACGGCCTCCTTAAGGTGCTCGTCCTCTCCAGCGGACCTCTGGGCCTGCTCGAAGCTCCTGATGGCGGACTTCAAGTTGTCAATAGCCTGCTGGGTCTGCTTCACCGCCTTGGACTGCTGTTTCTGCGCGTCCTCGGCGGCCGCCGCCTCTGCCTCAGCCGCGTGCACATTCACCGCGTTCATTGAGAACACGGCGAGGAAGACTGAGAGGACAAACGCGTAGAAGATGGAATTCTTCATGTTTTCTTTACCTCCTCTTTTTTTTGCCTGACAGCGTTAATTTGATTGCCTCTCCTCTCCTGCCCGTATCGGGGACCTCTGAGTGCGACCAGCGTGCGCGCCTACCCCCTTCTGCAAAGCTCAATGGCTTTTTCTAATTATAATGCAAGAAACGGAAGCCGCAAGGCGTGTCCGAGGAAATATTTTCAAGGGAGCTCTTCGTTTGCCGCCGCATATTCACTTGATTTTTCTTGGAAATATTCTAAAATAGAATAATGCGAAGCACTAAAATATTTTTTGCGCTCGCCTTATTTCTCCTCTCGTCAATCTGCGCCCCGTCCTTTGCTGAAACAAATCTTCCTAAAAACGGCACGATAGCCGAAGCCTTCCTTGGCGAGGAGCTCGTCTATGAGATAGGCTTCTGGTTCTTTGAGGAGGTCGCCATAGGGAAGATCGGCTTGGAGAAGGGCGAGAACGGCGAGTACGTCGCGACCCTCTCCGCCTACACGACCGGGGTCGTGGACAAATTCATAAAGCACAGGAAGGACCTCTACGTATCGAGGCTCAAGCTCTCGCCCGACGGCAAGAGGTTCCTCACCAAAAGCTTCGATAAGAGCGTGACGATAGGCGATAATAAAGTCATGAAGTCGTCGACCGTCTTCGACTACGAGAAGATGACCATGACCTGGAAGTCGACGAAGAACGGGAAGGAGACGAGCGCCGGTACGATAGACCTGCCGAAGGACAAGTACAGCGACGACCCGCTCGGGGCCTTCTACAACTTCCGCTACGGCGTATACGGCCCCCACGAGGCAGGAAGGGAGTACACCATCTACTCCTTTCCCAAGGAGGACCATGTGCCGAAGATATTCCTGAAGATCGATTCCAAGGAAAAAAGCCCGGGGCCGGGCGTGAAAGGCGACTTTTTAGCGACCGCCCGGATAGACAAGGAGCTGTTCGGCTCCCAGACAGGCGACATAGACATAGTCTTTACCGACGCCATGTTGCCGATAGAGGCGGTCGCGAAGGATCTCTTGTTCTTCGGGGACGTGAAGGGCAGGCTCAAAAAATACGGGGCCGCCGTCGAGTTCAGGAAGACCGCGGCTGAAGCGGCGCCTTGAAAACCCACCTTCAAACCCCTGCCCCTTTTTCTAAAGAGGGCGAGGGGAGATTACCCTGGTCAAGCCCTATCCTGTTTTCCGGTAAAAGCGAAGTAGACCGCCGCCCCGAACGACATGGCGCTACCGAAGAGGAACGTCGCGTAAGGCCCGATATTGTCCCAGAGATACCCGGCTATTATGGAGGCGGGCAGAAGCATGACCCCGGCTACCGTATGGTAGACCCCGAAGGCCGTAGCCCTCTGCTCCTTGGGGGCGAGGATGGCGAGGTACGCCTTCTGCGTCCCCTCGGTCATGCCCTTGTATATGCCGTAGACGGGAAAGAGTATCCAGATGTGTATGGCGGAAGTAGAGAACGCTACGGCGAGATAGATGAGCGAATAGAGGAGGAAGCTTCCGAGTATCATGTTTTTTACGCCTATCCTGTCCGCGAGCGCGCCGAGCGGGGCCGAAGATAAGGCGTAGACGATATTGAAAAGGACGTATACGACCGGGATGAGCTCTCGGGATATCCCGGCGTTTTCCGCCTGGAGCACGAGGAAGGCGTCGGCGAAGTTGCCGAGCGAGAATACGGCGATGACGACGAGGTACCTCCGGAACGGCCCGTTGAACGACGATATGGAGAGCCGCGGGGCCTCCCTGACCTCCTCCCTTGTCTTCTTTTTTTCCTTTATGAACAGGATTATTATGATGACGGCTATTACGCCGGGTATGGTGGAGGCGTAGAATACGAGCCTTAAATTATCTTTCGAGAGGAAAAGGAGGGCAAAGGCGATCCCCGGGCCGATGACGGCCCCGATGGTGTCCATGGACCTGTGAAAGCCGTATGCGAGCCCGAGCCTTTCTTTTTCCGTGGAATCCGCTATGATCGCGTCCCTCGGCGAGGTCCGCACACCTTTGCCGACCCGGTCTATAAAACGAGCGGTCAAGACCTGGAACCATGTCGATGAGGAGGCTAAAAGGGGACGGGACGCGGCTGAGACACCGTAGCCGATAGTCATCAGGAACTTTCTCTTTCCGAGCTTATCCGAGAGCCACCCTGAAAAGACCTTTAATATCGAGGCGGTAGCCTCGGCGATACCTTCTATGATGCCGACGGTAGTCTTCGTCGTCCCGAGGACCCCGGTAAGGAAGAGGGGGACGAGCGGGTAGACCATCTCCGAGGAGATGTCCATAAAGAGGCTCACCAGCCCCGTAAAGAAGACGTTTTTCCCGAGCCCGAGTATCTTTCTTTCAGCCATGGTCTTTTGATTCTTACCGATTTTGGCGGATTTTGCAAGGAAAGGGGTGGGCAGAGCGTCATAAACTTCGCATACCTTCGTTGCTCCTCGGCCCCGCCGTTGCGGCGTACCCAAAAGTACGCCTCGCGCCGGTCCTTCGTCGCGCCTCGGTCTGCTGTGTTCTGACGCTCTGAATAAGCCTGGTGGGGAAAAAACCTTTAAGATTGATTTTTTCTTGACAACCCCTCTTAAAATCGTTAATATTTGATATTCAATAATCTTGGAGGACTCGAAGATGCACGCAGTTATCAAGACCGGCGGAAAGCAGTATAGGGTAGCGGAAGGCGATTTGCTCAAAGTCGAGAAGCTCGAAGGGGAGATAGGCTCGACCATCGAGTTCCCCGAGGTGCTTGCCGTCGGCGAAGGCGATTCCATTAAGGTCGGGTCCCCGACCGTTGCAGGGGCGAAGGTCAAGGCCGAGATCGTCGAGCATGGCAAGTCGAAGAAGGTCATCATATTCAAAAAGAAGCGCAGGAAGGGCTTTGCCAAGAAGCAGGGGCACAGACAGCTCTTCACCTCGATAAAGATACAGGAAATAAAGGCCTAATCAAATTTTAAAAGTTTTCAGGAGGTTTTTCCGTGGCTCATAAAAAGGCGGGCGGCAGTTCAAGGAACGGACGCGACTCTAACGGCCAGAGAAGGGGAGTAAAGAGGTTCTCGGGCCAGGTCGTCTCGGCCGGCTCCATAATCGTAAGGCAGGTAGGCTCCAGGTTCTACCCCGGCGCGAATGTCGGCCAGGGCAAGGACTTCACCCTCTTCGCAAAGGTAAGCGGCATCGTCAAGTTCGAGGAGAGAGGCGAGAAGAAGTTCGTCACCATCCTCCCCCAGTAACCTCCGGGGCGGCATTTATACCCAGTTGATTACCTTAAATAGAGGTAGCCTGGAATAAGACCCTGAATAAATCCTGAAGGGCGGGAAGGAGAGGCTCTCTAAGCCTTTCCGGACCGCCCTTTTTTTATGGCCGCAAAGGTGTAATTGATTTTTAGACCCCCTCTTTTCTAATGAGGGGGTGGGGAGGTTAATCCTTTAGAAAGGGATACCGTTGCATAAGGCGCTGGATTCCCGCTTTAAGCACGCGGGAATGACAGTGTTTGTCATTCCCGAGGTTTTAATCGGGAATCCAGTTTTATAGTATTTTAAAATTCGTATGTTATAGTAATTTATTAAGGAAGAGTATAACCAATGAAGTTCATAGACGAGGCAAAGGTATATGTAAAGGCCGGTGACGGCGGCAGGGGATGCGTGAGCTTCCGGAGGGAGAAGTACGTCCCGAAGGGCGGCCCGGACGGCGGGAACGGCGGCAAGGGAGGCGACGTCATATTCATCGCAGACAACCGCCTCTCAAGCCTCCTCGACTTCCAGTACAAGAGGGAGTTCTCCGCCGAGCGGGGTCAGCACGGCATGGGCAGTCTCTGCTCGGGCAAGAACGGCGAAGACCTCGTCATAAAGCTCCCTATCGGTACGCTCATAAAGGACCAGGAGACGGGAGAGATACTCGCGGACCTTACCCACGACGGAGAGACCTTCCTCTGTTGCAAGGGCGGCAGAGGCGGCAAGGGCAACGCCCATTTTGCAACCTCCACCCACCAGACCCCGAGGTTCGCTCAGCCCGGAGAGGCGGGTACGGAGCGGCACTTGAAGCTGGAATTGAAGCTCCTGGCGGATGTCGGGATAATCGGCTTTCCTAACGCAGGTAAATCCACGCTCATCTCGCACATCTCGGCCGCAAAGCCGAAGATAGCCGACTACCCGTTCACGACGCTCGTCCCGCATCTGGGCATAGTCCAGTACGGCGACTTCGGAGGCTTCGTAGTCGCCGACATCCCCGGACTCATCGAAGGCGCGCACGAGGGCAGGGGGCTCGGGATAAAGTTCCTCAAGCACATCGAGCGGACGCGCCTCTTCATCCATGTACTCGACCTCTCGCCCTTTACCGAGAGGGACCCGAAAGAGGACTTCAAGGTCGTCAACAACGAGCTCCGCTCCTTTAACCCCGAGCTTGCGGCGAGGGAGCAGGTGGTGGCATTGAACAAGGTCGACATAACCGAGGCGAACGAGCATCTTCCGGAATTATTGAATTTCTTCGAAGGTTTGGGTATAAAGGTAATTCCGATATCAGCCGCGACGGGCAAAGGCCTCGGCGACCTCGTCAACCATGTGGGGAGAGAGGTCGAGCGCATCAAGGCCGAAGAGCGAGCGAAGCAAGAAACGAAATGAAGGACCTAAGAATTAAGATGATACGGAAGGCGCGAAGGGTCGTCGTGAAGGTCGGCTCGGCGGTAGTCGCGGGCGCATCTGATGACGGCTCCGAGATATTCTCGCGCCTCTCATCCGAGATACACGGGCTGAAATCCAGGGGAATCGAGTTCGCGGTCGTAAGCTCCGGGGCGATAGCCCTCGGCATAAGGAAGCTGGGACTAAAGGAGAAACCCTCGTCGATCCCCGAGAGGCAGGCGGTCGCGGCGGTGGGGCAGGGGAGCCTCATGGCCAGATACGACGCCGCTTTCTCGAAAGAATCCGAGATGGCGGCGCAGGTGCTCCTTACTCACGATGACCTTAGCTCACGCGTGAGGTTCTTAAACGCGCGGAATACGCTCTCCACGCTCCTTAAGCTCGGCATAGTCCCGGTCATTAATGAGAACGACACCGTGGCCGTCGAGGAGATAAAGTTCGGTGACA
>JACREV010000238.1 GCA_016218095.1 Deltaproteobacteria bacterium
GGCGCCCGCGATAGTAGCGGCTATCGTCCCGATGAGTATGTCCCTGTTCCTTATGTGGGAGAGCTCATGGGCCATTACGCCCTGGAGCTCTTCCTTGTTCAAAAGCTTCATTATGCCCGTGGTCACGGCCACGGCCGCGTGCGACGGGTTCCTGCCTGTGGCGAAGGCGTTCGGGGTCTCGTTTTCCATCATGTAGACCTTCGGCATGGGCATGTTCGCCTTCATCGTAAGGTCCCGGACCATGGCGTGGAGCCCGGGCGCGTCGCCTTCCTCGACAGGCTTCGCCCTGTACATGGCAAGGACGATCTTGTCGCTGAACCAGTATGTGCCGAAGTTCATGACCCCGGCGAGCACGAGCGCCATTATCGCTCCCTGCCTTCCGCCGAGCGCGCTCCCGACGAAGAGCAGGAACGCGGTCAGGACGGCAAGGAGCACGGCTGTCTTAAGATAGTTCATTTTATATCCTCCGGCTAAGATGATTCGGTTGAATGCAGATCGTTAAGCCTGTTCCTTGAAGGGCTGTAACGGTCTGGATATTGCCATCTATTCGATTTGGCAAGGCTCGGGCCTTCGATCCGGCACCCTTTAATATAGGTCAGGCATCCCCCGGTGTCAACCCACGAGGTCCCTTATCGCCTGCCTTATCTCCTCGAGCGCGACCCCGGTCTCCATGCAGTAGCCGCGCGGCCTCTTGTTGACTATGGCGAGGACCGGAAGCGGGTAGGAGTCCTGGAGTCCGCTCGTCAAGTCCCTCTCGCAGGCGACGGCTATTACGGCGTCGGGCCTGTCCTCGTAGACCTTCCTCCTTGCGACCGTCCCGCCCGTGGAGATGAAGAGGCTCACCCCGCACTCCTCGCTTATTGAGAGGAGCCCGCCTATCTCGCATTTGCCGCACCCGGCGCAGTTCTTTACGTTCCTCGTCACCTTTATCTTGCAGTTGTCGAACTGTATGCAGTGGGGCATGAGGATGAGGAGTTTTTCAGGCCTCACCTTTTTCCCCATCATCTTGATCATCTGGTTGTTGAGGTCTATGAAGGCCCTCTCTATCTTTATCTTAGGGATCTTGAGTATCCCCCCGGCCATGACCATGAGAGGGAGATAGAACTTCACAAGGAGCCACCTTAATGTGTGCGAATAGAAGGGAAGCCTGCCCTTTATCGCCGCGTTCGTGATGAAGGCCGTGCCGCCGAGGATGAAGACGGACCCGGCGATGAGCGCCGCGCCGAGTACGTACGGGAGCGCCGGGTGTATGTTCCTTAAGCCCACCGTCGGTATGTACCAGAAGAAGAATGCGAGCGCGGAGACCGCGAGCGTGGAGACGCCTAAGAGCGCGAGGTATACGATTCTACCCGGCTTATACGCGATCGATTCGGGACTGCCCTGCCATTTTTGAGAACCGTCTAACAAAAACGTTCCCCCTTTACTATCCTGTAACCCTGTATGAACTCCGCGGCGGCCATCTTTTTGCGGTTTTCGGGCTGGAGCCCGGTTATTATAAAAGTCCCCTTGCCGCACTCGACCTCTATCCCTTCCTTCGAAAGCCCGGTTATAGTGCCGGGGGCTTGCCCGGTATCCGCGTCGATTGCGAGCCCCGAGTGGATCTTCAAGAGCGAGTCCCTCCAGCCGGTGTGAGCGCCGGGCCACGGGACTACCCCCCTTATAAGGCACTTCACAAGGCGGGCCTCCTTCTTCCAGTCGATCCTGCCGTCCTCTTTTTTCAGTATCGGCGCGCAGCTCGCTTCCCTCTCGTCCTGGGAAACCGGCTCTGCGGACCCTTCGAGCACCCTCCTGATAGTCTCTGAGAGGAGGCGGGAGCCTATCTCGGAGAGGCGTCTCCCGAGGCTGTCGGCCGTCTCGTCCTCGCCTATCGGCGTCTCTTCCTTGAGCAACATCGGCCCGGTATCCATGCCCTTGTCCATGAGCATGGTCGTCACCCCCGTCGTCTTCTCGCCGTTTATTATCGCCCAGTTTATGGGCGCGGCCCCGCGGTATTTCGGCAGAAGTGAGGCGTGGAGGTTGACGCAACCCTTCGGAGGCAGCCCGAGTATCGACTGGGGGAGGATCTTGCCGTACGCCACGACCGCTATGACGTCGGGGCTTATTGACCGGAGGGCCTCCTTGAACGCCTCATCCCGCATGGAGGGCGGCTCGAGGACGGCTATGCCGTGCTTGAGCGCCGCCTCTTTTACAGGGGACTGTACGAGGGAGAGGCCCCGGCCCCTGGGCTTATCCTGCCTCGTCACAACGGCCGCAACGTCGTAGCCTGCCTTTATGAGCGCTTCGAGCGATGGGACGGCGAAATACGGAGTCCCCATGAAGACGAGCTTTGCGGCCTTTCCCATTCAGGTGATCTTGTTCCCGTATTTAAAGGTGTTTTGAGCGATTGCGCCCCGCCGGCAAACCGCGGAAGGGCTACAGGGTCCTCTTTAGAGGGCCCTTTCCTCGGCTTCGAGAGATTTGCGTATCTTTCTTTTCATCATCTCGCGCTTAAGGCGCGAGAGCCTGTCGATGAAGAGGAGGCCGTCGAGGTGGTCGATCTCGTGCTGTATGGCTATGGCGAAGAGCCCTTCGGCAGTAATCTCCCTTTCCATTCCCTCGATGTCGAGCGTCCTTACGACAAGCTTCGAGGCCCTTGTGACGTCGGCGGTGAAGCCGGGGATGGAGAGGCACCCCTCCTCGTAGACGACGGACCCCTCGGAGAGTATTATCTCCGGGTTTATGAGCGTCAGGAGGTGCTTGCCCCTCTCCCTCCGCTCTTCGTCCGTAGGCACGTCGAGGACGGCGACCCTTTTGCCCGCGCCCACCTGTGTGGCGGCGAGCCCGATGCCCTTTGCATGGTACATCGTCTCGACCATGTCTGTTACGAGCGCCCTTATGCCGTCGTCTATCTTTTCGACCTTCTCCGCCCTGGTCTTGAGGAACGGGTCCGGGTATTTCAATATCTCAAGGATCATCTGACAAACCTGTTTTGTTTGTTGTCATTGAGGAGCGGTCCTCGCCGGACGGGCAAATCCATATTAAGCGCCTCCGCCCGGAAAAGTCTCCAGACGCCGATTCGGCTTTGGCCGTGCGCCGAGCACGCGACGAAGCAATCACCGGGGATTAGAAAAATAGATTGCTTCGCTTCGCTCGCAATGACAAACCATAATGAGCTTTTTCTATATCACCCCTCCTTAAATTATACCTTAAATAGGGGGCCTGTTTAAGCCAAATCTTAAGGGGGACATGATACTATTTCAAAGGGGGTTTTTCAAAGGTTTGCTGGAGGCTTGAAGGATAAAAAAACGGGGAGAAACTCTCCCCGTTTTTTTATCTTCGTCCGTAGAGCCGCATCAAGCGGCCTTTCTTTCCCTCGGTTCCTCAGGTCTTTCACCTGCGCGTGCCGCCGGGAGCGCCTTTACAGGGGCGCCGAGCCAGCCGCCGAAGCCTGCCGCGCCGGCGCCCAGGATCATCGCGAAGAACGCCCATAGCGATGCCGCCGAAAGCGCGCCAGTCACCTGCTCGGAGGTCGCCGCAACCTGCGCCCTGAACTCGCCGAACCGGGCTACCCAGTTGTCTACAAGCGTTGCGGCCTCCGGCCTGCTGAGGGTGGTATTCGCGACAAGCGCGTCTACCGCCGCGTTCCTGTCCTCTGCCGTGGCCGCGTCACCCCTGGCGAAGAGGGTCGTCACGGAAGCGACTACCTGCTGAGGGTCGGCCCCCGGCCTTGAGGATTCCCTCAATACCCGTCCGAGGTCGCCCATAACGTTACCGGGTAGACTCTGTTGCTGGACGACTTGCGGCGCCGCGATGAGGCCCGTGCCTATGAAGCCCGCGAAACCGCTTGCGAGCGCTCCTACCGCGCTCGTCATCAGATAGAAGGAAATGAGGGTAACAAGACCCCATGTCACTATTCCGTGAAGAAGCCCCCTCATCGGCGTGGCCGTGCCTGATAGCCAGGAAGTAACCCAGCCTCCAAGGAAGAGCGAGATCAACGTGCTGAGGATGAGCCATATCCCCGTGCCTATCCCTATTGCCGCGAACATCTCAGCCCCGGGTGTCAGAAGCCCGAGCCCAATGCCCAAGCCCAAGAGCTCAAGCGCGAGAAAAGTCACCATCGCTACGACGACTCCGGCGAAGACAGACCCCCAGGAAAGGCGGTACCTTATCGCCTCAGACTCCTGAAAGTACATCGGTCCTGCCGTGCCATATCCAACTGCCATACTATTCACCTCCTTTCACCGACTATCCCTATGAATATCACCTATTTTAACTTTAACCCCACGAAAACCGGTTGTCAATTTCAGGTACTCTGGATTATGTGCAAACTCATGACCTGTAAATTATGCAAACATGGACATACACGGGCATGATAATGAAAATCCGTCCATGCCGGACATCAATTTTTTTTTAAAGCCGGGCCCGATTTCAGCCGATGAACTTACAATAAGGGTGCGAAAGTAAAGGTATTACATGCAAAACTGAAAGGTCGAAGAAAACCCTGGTTTCAGTTAATAAGAAATTTAAAATAAGGGAGTTTTAGGTTTGACAAAGTACCTCTTTTTTTCTATATTATGTGCACAAAAGTATGTTCAATTCTGCATAGATTTTTTGTGCAGTGCATTCAATTCTCAGGGAAGAGGGCGTGTACCGTCTGTTTACGGCTATATCAAGGGACAATCCTCACCAGTATCCGCCAGGGCTGTATCTCTCTCTACCAGTACCTTCTCCAGCTCCCGCACGGCCTACTGCTCAAAAAAAGACACGCCGAACGAACGGTTCCGGAAGTTCGCGCAGTGGCGCGAGCTTTTAAGTCCCATGCGCCCCGGTTTGTTCACCTTTAGAATGGAGTACGCGGAATGCTTGCAAATGCCCTGGGTTTAGCGTTTATCTCGTCGTGCCTCTCTATCGCGGCCATAAAGGCGGTCTTGACTTGGTGCAGGAAGAGGCAGATCGGCCTCGATCTCCCTGACAGAAGAAAGGTCCATTCCGCGCCCGTGCCGAGGCTCGGAGGCTTAGGCATACTCGCCGGGCTCGGGGCGGCGGTGATATTCGCAGGGGCGGGGAGGGAGGCGGTGAGCTTCTTCGCCGCCGCAGTGATCATCTTCGCTGTGGGCCTTATCGACGATCTTAAGAACATCAACTGGAAGTACAAGATGGCCGGGACCATCATCGCCACTTCCATTACGGTCTTTTACGGGGGGATCGTGCTGGACGACCTCGGGGACCTCTTCGGCACCGGAAACATAAGGCTCGGGATACTCTCCGTGCCGTTCACCTTCTTCTGCGTCATAGGCGTCGTGAACGCCCTCAACATGATAGACGGCCTCAACGGACTTGCCGGCGGCCTCTCGGTAATAATGCTCGGGGCGCTCGCCTTCTTCGCTTATTTGAGCGGCTCAGCCGCGTTCGTATATGTCGCGATCGCGCTTATAGGTTCGCTCGCGGGCTTTCTCGTCTTCAATTACCCGAAGGGGTCGATATTCATGGGGGACTCGGGCTCGAACCTCATCGGGTTCGCGCTCGCCATAAGCTCCATAGCGCTCTTCAGTACCGAGCTCCCTTCAGAGCCGATGATACCCGTCGTGATACTCTCGCTCCCCATATTCGACACCGTCCGCGTGATGGTCGGAAGGATGAGGAAGGGCAAGAGCCCGTTCTACCCCGACAAGACCCACATACACCATATACTTACAAGGGTGGGCGTAAGGAGCAGGAAGACGGTATTCGTCCTCTGCCTCTTAACGCTCGCCTTCTGTCTCGCGGCTGTCGTGCTTCGCGAGGCGAAGGGCTGGCAGCTGCTCATCCTCTTCATAAACAACATGGTCCTCCTCGGGATATTCATAAACTTCCTTGTCGCCAGGAAGGTCAGGGGAAGGAGGTCGGCGAGGACGGAAGAGGTAGAGCCGCAGTACGGCCTGTTGCAGCCGGCGGAGTCGGACCTCGGCGGGCTCGATGCGAGGGAGCCTATAGCGTTTTTGAGGGAGCAGAGCGAGGAGTCGACAAGGGTTTAGATTTATACGATTTGAAATCAGAACGGGCGCGGAAGATTCCGCGCCCGTTTTTTTTCAGCCAAAAGCCTCTTTGCGGGTTCAGGTTTGCAACCTGAACCTTTTGATTCGTGACCCGATATGCGCTTATATGGCTATTTGAATCTTTTTGCCAAGAGCCCTTTTGCGCGCTCCGCGTTTTAACGCAGGGGTAAATCTCCTCCCCTTTACAAGGGGAGGCCGGGTGGGGTGCTTTCAAGACGACCTCCCCCCGCCCCTCCTTGGTAAGGAGGGGAGAAGGCACTTTTACAAAGGCCTTTTTGCGCGCCGAGCGCAAGCGGTCTAATCCGCCCCGGCGCGCTCGCCTCTTACTCCCCGGGAGCGAACCCCTATGCCGAAAAAAAGCCCGGCAGGGCACAAACAGATATAGGCGATAGAGCTTAAGTAAGCTATGCGGTCAATGCTCAGAGCGTGTTCAACGGGTCCATGTCTACGGTGAGGGAGACGCCGGGCCTCTTCTTCGCGCTGAAAGAGGCCTTGAGCGCGCGCGTGAAGTTGTGGAGCCTCTTTACATCCGCGCACTTCAACAACATCTGCCACCTGTACCTGCCCTTGAGCTTTTCCAGA
>JACREV010000036.1 GCA_016218095.1 Deltaproteobacteria bacterium
AACCTGAACCCAAAAAAAACAAAATGGCGGGAAACAAAAAAAGCCCCGGGCGACCGGGGCTTTTTTTGTTCGGCTATTTTTTTTACCCTTACTTCGCTTCCGAGTACCCGTAGACGGTCTGGGGTGTGGCGAGCGCTATGAAGCCCTGGAAAGTCGCGTCAGACTCGAAGTAGTAGACCTTGCCAGAGGCGTCGGCGTAGGTCGCGGCAGAGGCCTTGTCCACCCTCTTGTTGGTGAGCGGGTCTGTCGCAAAACGGGCCGAGGGGTTCTCCGCGAGGTTGAACTCGCTCGCCCCTCCGTTCGTGAAGTAGCTCTTCCCGTCGATGCTCACGGACCTCTGCGCCTTCTTCTCGAAGGTGTTGGCGGCCATGTTTACTTCGTTTGCGGCTACTTTCTTGAGCCACGCGGACGCGGGACCCGTGGACATCCTCTCGGGGACGGGGTTACCGGTCTGGAGAGCTTCCATGCGGAGGCTCGCGAGGTAGTTGCCCTTTGCGGCCTCGAGCTTCGCTATCGCTTCCTGGTTTTCGGCGGCGTTAGACGCCCCGAGCGCGGCCACTGTAAAAGCCGCGGCAAATATCACTGTCAGTATCCCTCTCTTCATTCGTCCGTTCCTCCTGCTTTTAGTAAGTTAAAGTTAGAAACACCTCTACGGAAAGATTAATTATAAACGGGAACCGACAAAAATCAAGTCCTTTAATCTTTTGTTAATTCCCTCTTAATCCCTGAGGTGCTTGTCCACGTACTGAGCCAGTATCTCCTGCACCTGAGGGGGCGGCGGGGGCGCGAAGTAGAAGTTTATGACCGCGTGCGCCACCTCGTGGGCGAAGATACCGTCGGAGAGTCTATCCGGGGAGAGAAATATTGTATGTGACTTATGTGAGTAGAAGGCCGGCGGCGGGGGACCGGTCATGCCGAGCTCCCTGTAGATGTCCCTGACCTCTTCGGTAGACCTGAGGACGGAGACGTTGAAGTGGAATTCCGGGTGCATGTCCAGGAGGGCCTTGACCCTGAAGACGAGCCTGTCGGTATTCTCCTTGATAAGGGAGAGCGCCTTGTCCCTGTCCCGGACCAGGGCGACCGACGCGCCTCCGGTCTTTTTACCGAACTCGATGAGGTCGGATTCAATCGAGTACCTTATTGTAGCGTACCTCGTCTCGAAGGCGTTTGCCTGGACCTCAGCCGCAACGCCGGCCGGGCAAAAGAGTAAGGCCGCGAGCAGCGGCAGGAGGGCTCGGAGGGCCTTGACCCCCGGCATCCTATTCAGGGCAATGAGAAAAGAGGGCATATTTGGAGGGCTCAGCGCCCCTTTGACCTTGAGGTCTTAAAAAAACCGGCTGAGGTCTTTAGCTCCCTCGCCTTATGCAGCGCTTCATCGATAAGGGGCTCGGCCCTGTCCTTCCCCGCGGAGTCCTTGAGCTCGACGAGTGTGGATTCGAGCCCGGCTATCTCCTCCTGCATCTTCGCGATGGAAGAGTCCATCGTGGAGTTGAAGTCGTTTAGCCTCTTGGCCAGCACCCCCATCTGGTCGTCGGAGCGGAGAGAGAACCTGTGCGTTAAGTCCCCCTTTCCCGTTTCCTCAAGGGATTTCTCGAACCTGTAGAGCGGGCCCGCTATCTTGTGGGAGACGAGGAGGAGGATGAGAAACCCGGCTGACGCGGTTATGACTATCACCGCGAGGTTCGCGAGCAACAGCTTAGGCATGAAGTACTCGCCGGTCCTGGCGATGACGAGCTCGGACCCGGTGTAGCCGGTTATGACCGTCCCTCGCAGCAGGTAGCTGAAGAGCCCGCTCACCATGAACGACTCTATCACGATGAGGACGAGGAACTTCAACGAGAAGTTCGTCTGAAACCCCTTTTTTATGAATATGTTCTTTCTCTTGTATTTAGCGCTCTCGCCCATCACTTCACCTTCTTTAAGTTTTCTTTCGTTATCTCTATCTCCGCGGAGGCCTTAAGCTCTTCCAGCCAGTCTTCGAGCGCCTTCTCCTTTTTCTGCTCGAGGAGGCTCTCCTTTATATCCGCGTATACCGTCGCGAGGGGCGGCACCGGCATCTGCTCTTTCTTGATTACCCGGACCACGAGAAAATCGTCCCTGCCCGGGAAGACCGCGGTCTCGCCCTCGGAGAGGTCAAATGCGGCGTAGAGCGGATCTGCGAGCCTTACATCCTCTATAAGCAGGGGGCCGACGGCCTCCGCGCGGTCGAATGAGCCTTTCGCGAGCGCGACCTTCGCCTCCTCGGCCTTTTCTTTATCCTCCGCGTCTAAAAGCCTCAAGGTAAGCCTTGTCCCTATACGCTTGTAGCGGGCCTGGACCTCCTCTTCTGTGACAAAGAGCCTCTCGGACCACTCTTTTGACTTCGAGTTGACGAGCTCCCTTATGAGCGTCTGCTCCCAGAACTCCTTGATGGTGTCGAGGAACTTCTCATCCTGCGACAACCCTTTTTTAAGCGCCTCCTGGATCATGAGCTTCTTATCTATCACCGTGTGGAGCTGGTGCTCGAGCGCCTCTGGGGTAAGTTTCAGGTTAGGGTCCCTCTTTGCGGCTATCGAGACCTCCTTCTGGAACTCCTTAAGGGCTATCGGCGAGCCGTTGACATTGGCGACCGTCTCGCCTTTGTCCTTCTCGCCCGGCCCGCAGGATACGAGCGCGATAGAGAGCGCCATCAATATTATCGGGAATATCTTTTTCATTATTAACCCTTCTTTTCCGTGGGTATTTATATTCGATAGTTTCATGGCGTGCAAATTCTGCTTACCTTTTATTTTTCAGGTACTCTATCTTCGCCCTCACCATCTCAAGGTTCGAGACCGCCTCCTGGCTCGGGTATATCCTCACGGCCGCCATATAGGCCTTCTCCGCCTCCTCTAATCTCCCCGCCATCTCGTACGCATACCCGAGGTTCAGCTGTGCCTTGTCCTGGCCAGGGGATTTTGCGGCGGTATCCTGCCAGAAGGAGAGCTCGTTCCTCCAGACCCCGACCCTCTCGAAGGCGACTGCGCCGTAAAAGAGGAAGATGGCCGCAAAGGCCGCGTATGCGGCCTTTTGCGCGGACTTCAACCCCTTCACATAAGACAGGAGAGACCCGAAGAGGACGAACACCGCGACAGCGGGCAGATACATGTACCTGTCCGCGTAATAGACCGGTATGGGGATGATGTTGGCGACCGGCATGAGCCATATCCAGAACCAGAGGTACCAGAACCTCGTCTGTCCGGTCCCCTTCCAGAGGACCGCGATCGTTAGGGCTATCCACGCTATAAGCGAGGCCGCGACCACAGGCTCAAAGAACGACCCGAAGAGCGTCGTATCGTAGAAGCCGCTCAATCCGAACGGCCAGAGGATGAGCCTTATGTACTTCCAGTATACCGGGACCATCGTCGGGTATACCGTGCCGAAGAGCACATCGAGGGTGAGACTGCCGCCCTCGATAGACTTATGCGACAGATGCGCCCAGAAGGCCATACCGGCCCCGAGCACGGAGAGCAAAAACAGCGGTAGCGGCTTCAACCACCCGCGCCTCTCCCTTTTTATAAAAAACTCGTAAGAGACGAGCGCAAGCGGGAGCGTGACCGTTAGCGGCTTGGAAAGAAGCGCGAGGAGGAAGAAAAGAAAAGCGAGGGCGTAATGTAGGAGACCCTTGCCTTCCCTGAAGCTCAGGTACGAGAGCATCGATAAGAACGAGAAAAATGACGTAAGGAGCGTCTTCCTCTCCGATATCCAAGCCGCGTTCTCGACGTTTATCGGGTGCACGGCAAAGAGGAGCGCGGCCATGAGCGCGGCGGCCCTGTCGTTCAGAAGCCTTGAGAGGAGCGCAAACAACAGGCAGGCGTTAAGAAGGTGCAGGACGACGTTCGTAAGGTGATACCCTGCGGGGTCGAGCCCCCAGAGAGAGAAGTCGACTGAGTAGCTCAGAAGATGGAGCGGCGCGTAGTTCGAGAAATACGTCTCGGTGAATACCCTCTTGAGGTTCCCGGCAGACAAGGACTGGATGAGGATATTCTCGACAACGTACTCCTTGTCGTCCCACGAGGGTATGAAGTCGAACCCGACCGTCCTCCCGTAGAGCGCGGCAACCGCGACCGCTATCGCAAAGTACGGCAACCAGAGACTGGCCTTTTTTCCGGACGGCATCGAGACCCCTGAAAAGAGACTTCAAAACGGCATTATCAAAGATTTTCCGGCGGGTGTCAATAAGGGCGCTTGGATAGGGATATGGCGGTGGAGCGTCGAGTTTATTGCGGGGTCTGGCCAGAGTAGCATGCCTGGCCCGGACCCCGCGCCTGGATACTACTTTTCGAAGAGGCTCTTCATTATCGTTATAACGTTCTTCTTGAAGTCCTCCATGTCGTGGCCTGCGGCGTGCGGGTTCGTCATTATGTTCCCGGCTATCACCACCGTCGGCGTCTCCTCTATCCTGTATTCTTGCGCCATGTTGAGCGCCTTGCCCGCCTCTCCCGCCTTTTCGCCGCCCCTGAGCTTCCTGCTAAAGTCAAAGCCGAGCCCGACCTTAACGGCAATTGTTTCCAGCACCTCGACATTGCCTATGTCTTTTTTCTCTACGAAGTTCGCGTTAAAGAGCGCCTTCTTCATCTCCTCGCCCTTTCCGGCGTCAACGGCGATCAGGTACGCCTCTCCGGGTTTTGAGGAGCCCTGCCCCCAGTAGAGCGGGACTATCTTCCACTTGACCTTCTTCGGAAAATTCCCCTTTATCGCCGGTATCGCCTTTTCGAACTGATAGCAGTGGTCGCAATAAAAACTCAGGAACTCGACCACCTCGACGGTCTTGCCGTCGAATTTGAACTCCTTGCCTGGGACCTGGGTGAAGCTCCCCTTTATATTCGCCGGCGTCCCTGCCGCGAACGCGGCAAGAGGCAGGAGCAGTATTATGGCTATTGCGATGAAGGACCTTTTTATCATGCGGATCTCCTTAGCAGGTTGTTGAAAAACTCTTATTTTGTTCAGGTTGCTCAAAAAGCTCCAGATGCGAGGCGTCGAGAAGCGAGTAGCGAGGCGTACTTTTTGTGTACGCCACAGAGACGAGCGCCGAAGACAACGAAGCAGATGGACTTTTTCAGCGGCCTGTCAGTGTATTATCTTTTCCCTGTAAAGCTCGTAATCGAACTCGGGGCTGTTCTCTTTTGTATGGCACTTAAGGCAGACGGTCTCATTGACAGGCCCGGCGGGCGCGGAAAAACCCCTGGCGTGGTCTTTGCCCGGCCCGTGGCAGACCTCGCACTGCACGCCGGCAAGGGCCGGGGTCGCGGTCTTGTTTTTGAACCCGCCCTCCTTGCCGTAGCCTGTCGTGTGGCAGACTATGCACTCTGGGTCTTTTGATTTCCCGGCCTTTTCGAGTGTTGCGAAGGCCTTTGCATGCCTTGTGGCGGCCCAGCTCTCAAAGAACGGCTCGTGGCACTCTATGCAGGAGGCGGCGCCGAGCCAGGGGCCTGAGAGCTCCATCTTTTTCTCTTCTTCCTTCGTAAGCTCGGCAACCTTCGCGTCGTACTCCTTTAGGACCCTCCTTACTCTCCCGTCCTCCGCTACATCCTTGCCGAGCATCTGCCATCTCTGATCGAAGACCGATACCCTGCCCTTGTCGTCGAGCCGTAGCGTTAGTACGCCGAGCTTCTCGCCCTTTGGGTACCCGGAGGCGACTATCGCGCCATCTGTCTTGAGAGCCCCATCGGTCGTCTCTCCAGAGGACGTTATTACTACATCCCACCCTCGGGAGGCGGCTTCAGTTACGGGCTTGTCCGTAAGGAGCAGGTTGAGCATGCCCTTTTTATGGGACTTCGGGTCGATGCTTATGTTTATCTTTAATTGGCCGCGCCGGATTAATACCGAGCGTACAAGCCCCTTTGAGGCCGAGACCGCCTTGAGATCGGTTTCTTTCAGGAACGGCCCGGCATAATCAGGGACCTCGAAGAACGCCGCGGCGTCATAGCCGATTATGCCAAAGGACCTGATGAGCGCCTCGGTCTTCAGCCTCCCCTGCGGAGTATCTTCCGCAAGAGAGTTCCCGGCGTCAACCAATATGAAAGGCTCGAGTCCCTCCCTCTCTCCGTTTATAAACCCGGAGAGCCGGGCGAGGCCGCCCGACTGCGTCTCAGGGGCGCACCCGCAAGGCTCGAGCTCCCCCCTTATCGCGCCCGTGTAGAGTATGTTCAATGCCCTTTCGCCGGCCGCGGCGGGGAGCGGCGCAAACACGAATAAAAGAAAGGCCGCAAGATAAGGTAAGGCGCTCAAAGGATTTTTCATGAGAAGAGGGGCCCTGTCTGCGGGAGTTCATGCAAGAAGAGATGCGGAGATGGCCGCCTGAAAACAAGGCTCAGGCGTGGACTGTCTATTTGGGTTTCCGCGCGCCTCATACAGGAAAATAGTATGAAATACGAGAGCTTAAGTCAACTAAAATCCCTGGTCGATTTGGACGGGAAGGCGCGAAGGCTCAGGAGGCCTTCGCGCCGGGAAGGGCGCATTCCTTCAATACCGCTTGCGGTATGGAGGCGAGCGGCATGACCGCGTCCACGGCCCCGGCCTTTATCGCCTCTTTAGGCATGCCGAAGACGACGCACGAGTGCTCGTCCTCCGCTATATTGTGCGCCCCGGCCTCCTTCATCTCGCGCATCCCGTGCGCTCCGTCGTCGCCCATGCCGGTAAGTATCACCCCTACCGCGTTCTTCCCGGCGTACTGGGCCGCGGATCTGAAGAGGACGTCGACCGACGGCCTGTGCCTGGATACGAGAGGCCCGTCCTTTACTTCGACAAAGTACCTCGCCCCGCTGCTTTTGAGGAGCATGTGCCTGTTGCCGGGGGCGATCAACGCCCTGCCCCTTATGACCGTGTCGTTGTCTTCCGCCTCCTTGACCGAGATCGCGCACGCCTCGTCGAGGTGCCTGGCGAAAGAGGCCGTGAACCTCTCCGGCATGTGCTGGACTATGACTATCCCTGGGGAGTCCAGCGGCATGGCCTTCAGGAACTCCCTTATAGCCTCGGTCCCCCCGGTAGAGGCCCCGACGACGACGACCTTCTCGGTCGTCCTCATCATCGCCTTGTTCGCTTTTTTTGCGAGGACCGCGTCGGCGCTGAGCTTCGGGGCGACCTGCATCGCCTTTATCGGTTTCAGACGCGCCGAGGCCGCGCCCTTCACCGCGTCGCAGATAAATATCCTCGACTCCTCGAGGAACTGCCTCGTGCCGATGTGCGGCTTCTGAATGATATCGACCGCGCCGAACTCGAGCGCCTTCAATGCCGTCTCGGAGCCGGACTCCGCCAGGCTCGATATGATTATCGTCGGGATCGGACGCTGGGTCATTACCTTGTGGAGAAAGGTCACCCCGTCCATGCGGGGCATCTCCACGTCGAGCGTGATGACGTCCGGGACCTCCTCGCGTATCTTCTCGGCGGCGACGAACGGGTCCGAGGCCGTGGCCATGACCTCGAGCTCGGGGTCGGACGAGATTATGCTTGAGAGTACCTGCCTTACAACGGCCGAGTCGTCTATTACGAGGACCCTTATCTTCCTGAGCGCCTCCATTTTTCCTCCCCCTTAAAGGCCGTCAACACCTGGCTATTCTTTTTACGAACACCTCGCCGGTTGTGGTCATGAACATGACCTTGCGGCCGTAGCTCCCTCCCGTGTCTCTGCTCAATGTGACTATCCGGTTCTCCGCAAGGGACTCTTCGGCCAGCGCGATGTTGCGGTCGCCGACGTTGAGGAGCCCGCTGGTGTTCTCAAGGACGTTCCCGCCTCCGAAGACCTTGGCGCGGAGGTTCCCCTTGACCGAGCCGAGGGCGAGCATCTTCTCTATGAGCATCGGTATCGCGACGTTCCCGTACTTCGGCGTCTGCAGCCCCTCGCCGTTCCAGAAGGGCAGGAGAAAGTGGTTCATGCCCCCTCTCCGGAGTATCGGGTCCCATAGGCAGAC
>JACREV010000240.1 GCA_016218095.1 Deltaproteobacteria bacterium
AGGCAACGGAAGGTCGTCACTACGCGGAGAGATGGCGTCAACATCTACTACCGCATCAACAACCCCAAGATCATCGAGGCGTGCGCCCTCATGAAGGCCGTCCTCATGGAACAGCTCGCGGAGGGCGAAAAGCTCGCCAGGCGCATTAAAAAGTAGCAAAGAGGAGGATACCATGCTGGAAAAGACCCTAAGGCTCATCGCGGGCGTATTCATAATAGCCTCTCTCATATTATCGCGGTACCACTCGGAGTACTGGCTCCTCTTTACAGGGTTTGTGGGATTGAACCTCGTTCAGTCCTTCTTCACCGACTGGTGCCTCATGATGGAGATACTGAAGGCGGTCGGCGTGAAGAGCTGTTGCGAGGCCGGGCCCGCCCATTGAACCGTCCGTAAGCCCTTCAACCTTAAGACAAGAGGCCCCGATGAAGGGGAAGGTATTCCTTTTCCTCATACTCCTCCTTATTCCCGCCGTTTCATCGGCAGGGGAGCCGGTCTTCACCCTCAAGGAGGCGGTAGAGGCGGCCCTCAGGGACAACCATTCGCTCAAAGCTGTCTCGGCGTCCGTCGAGGCCTCGGGAGAGGACGTCGGCAGGGCGCGCTCGTACCTCCTTCCGCGCCTTACCTTCGAGGAGAGGTTTTCGCGGACCACGAACCCCACCTACGCCTTCATGTCTAAGCTCAACCAGGAGCGCTTTGCCGCCTCCGACTTCGCCATAACCTCGCTTAACGACCCTGACGAGACCGACGACTTCCAGACCTCGGTCTCCTTCGAGCAGGCGCTCTTTTCCGAGAAGGCCAGGATTGGCCTCAAGATGGCCAAGGAGGAGGTCTCGGCGCAGAGGGAGTCGTTTAAAAGGAAGCGCGAGGAGGTCGCGCTCGATACGATAAAGGCCTTCCTTGATATAACTACGGCCCGGGAGTTCGTCGATGTCGCGAAAAAGGGGCTCGAGGACGCAAAGGTCCATGAGAGGCTCGCGGAGACCCGCTTCAACGCCGATATGGGACTTTACTCGGACGTGCTGAGGGCGAAGACCTACGCGGCAGAGTCGGCGCAGAGATTGGTGAGCGCTGAAAAGAACCTTAAACTCGCCAAACGCGGCCTCGGGCTTCTTTTGGGCCTTGAGAGCGGCGCGGACGTTGGCGGAGAAGTCACGGAGCTTAAGGTCGCGCCCATCGAGCTCTACAGCGCCTCCGCCCTTGAGCGGAGCGATTTACGGGCCATGAGGATAAGGAAGGGCAACGCCGAGAACAACTTAAGCCTTGCCCGCTCCGAGTACCTCCCCATGATAGGCGTAGGCGGCGCTTACTACATGAACGACCACGAGACCCCGTTCGGGGCTGAAGGGACGAGCTGGCAGGCCGCGGCTTTTTTAAGGTGGAACATCTTCGACGGGGGGTTGCGCGAGTTTGAGGCCTCGAAGGCCCGCCTTCAGGCGATTGAGGCCGCGGAGCATTTGAACGGCATGAAAAAGGCGGTCCAGTTCAGGGTATACGAGGCTTATCTCGCCCATGAGGAGGCCATGAAGAACACGGAGCTCGCTGAGGCGTCGCTCAAGGCCGCCGAAGAAGGTACAAGGCTTGTGCGCATCCGATATGAGAACTCTCTTTCGCCTTTTGTGGACCTGCTGGACGCCGAACTTGCGTTAGAGGGCGCGCGCGCGGGTCTTGTAATGAGAAAGAACGAGCTTAAAACGGCTCAGGCGGCCCTCTCTTTCGAGGGCGGGACGATACTCAAAGACCTCGGCATCGAATAGGTATAGAGGAGGTTTGAGGTGAAAAGGATATTTACAGCCGTCCTTATGACAACGGCGCTCGCAATTACCGGCTGCGGCGAGTTCGGGGAAAAGGCCGCGTACACGCCGATTGAAAGGAAAGAGGTCTCGGGGCTTCCGACCGTGCTTGCCCGCGCGGAGGCAGTCGAGGGCTTCGTCGAGGCCCCCGGGACGGTAAGGGCCGCTTCCACGAGTGTGGTATCTTCAAAGGTCATGGGGGCCGTTACAACGCTAAAGGCAAGCGAAGGGTCTTTTGTTAAAAAGGGCGAAGTGCTCCTTACCATCGACGACTCCGACATCTCCGCAAAGATACGGGCCGCAGAGGCGGGTGTAGCCGAGGCCGAGGCCGGGCAGAAGGCCGCGGAGGCGGGCAGGGCCCTCTCTGAGGTCACCTACTCCAGATACAAAAAGCTCCTTGAAGAGAAGGCCGTCTCAAGGCAGGAGTTCGACACAGTCGAGACACAGGCAAAGGCCGCCGCGCTCGATTTTGAGCGCATGGAGAACTCCGTCAAGCGCGCAAAGGCAGGGCTCTCCGAGGCCCGCGCCTACGGGTCGTACACGCGCGTCACCTCCCCTGTAACAGGGATAGTCTCCGAGAAAAGGACCGACATCGGCTCCATGGCCTCTCCGGGGATGCCGCTCCTTATAATAGAGGGCACCTCTTCATTCACGTTAGACGTGAGCGCGGATGAACGCCTCGCAACCTCCCTTAGGCCCGGCTCAAAGGTCGAGGTCATCATCGACAACGCGGACGGATTAAGGGAGGGGGTAGTGAAAGAATCGGTCCGCGCCGTAAATACGGCGTCGAGGACTTCCCTTATAAAGATAGCCGTCAAAGGCAAGGGCCTCCTGCCGGGGCTCTTCGGCAGGGCGCGTATCCCGGCCGGCAAAAGGGAGGCCCTGCTCGTCCCAGCCACAGCAGTTGTCGAGAGGGGCGCCCTTACCGGCGTATACACGGTCGATGCGAAGGGCCTCATCACGTACAGGCTCATAAGAAAAGGCCCGGCGTACGGCACGGACGTCGAAGTCCTCTCCGGCCTTGAAAAAGGCGAGCGGGTCGTCTCAATCGGCGCGGACGCCTCTGACGGCGCCATCCTTAAATAATCCCCCCGGCGGTCGATATGAATACGGGTCTTGCAGGAAAGATAGCTCGGGCCTTCATCACCTCGAAGCTTACGCCCCTTATCGTTGCGGCCTCGCTCATCCTCGGCCTCTTCGCCGTAGCGGTCACCCCGCGCGAGGAGGAGCCGCAGATAAGCGTCCCCATGATAGACGTCTTTGTCCAGTACCCGGGGGCGACGGCCCGCGAGGTCGAGGAGCGCGTAACGACCCCGATGGAAAAGCTCCTCTGGGAGATAAAGGGGGTCGAGTACGTCTACTCCATAGCGGGCCCGTCGAGGAACCTTACCATCGTCAGGTTCCGTGTCGGCGAGGACCAGGAAGAGTCGATAGTAAAGCTCTACAACAAGCTCTACTCGAACTTCGACCGCATACCTCCGGGCGTTTCCCAGCCTCTAATAAAGCCGCGGACGATAGACGACGTGCCGATACTCTCCCTTACCCTCTGGTCAAAGAGGTACGGCGGGTTCGAGCTCCGTAAACTCGCAAGCGAGCTCGCCGACGAGATAAAGAAGGACGACGCCGTCTCAGAGGTGACCGTCATCGGCGGGCAGAGGAGGCAGGTGAGGGTAAGCCTCGACCCCGCGCGCCTCAAAGCCCGTTCCATTTCAGCCTTCGAGGTGATGGGCGCGATCGGCTCGGCGAACTTCAACCTCCCCGGCGGCTCCATTAAATCTTCGGGCAGGGAATACATAGTCGAGACCGGAGGGTTCCTTGAGAGTATAGAGGAAGTGAACTCCGTCGTGGTCGGCGCGCGCGACGGTCGACCCGTCTACTTAATGGACGTAGCCGTTGTTACGGACGGCCCCGAGGAGCCCTCGAACTATGTATTCATGGGGCTCGGGCCGGGAGCGGCCTCCAAGGGCATCGCTCGCGCCGGGCACGGCGTATACGAGGCGGTTACCATTGCGGTCGCCAAGAAGCCCGGCGCGAACGCGTCCGTCGTTGCCGTTGGCGCGATCGAAAAGACAGATGCCCTCAAAGGGACCCTCATACCCAATGACGTCAATGTGACGACGACGAGGAACTACGGGGAGACTGCGAAGGAGAAGTCCGACGAGCTCCTTGAGCACATGATGATAGCCACAATCGCCGTCATCGTACTCGTAGCTCTCGCCCTCGGCGTGAGGGAGGCGGCGGTCGTGGCGGTAGCCGTCCCGGTGACGCTCGCGCTGACGCTCCTTGTGAATTACCTCTACGGGTATACCCTCAACAGGGTCACCCTCTTCGCGCTAATCTTCTCCATAGGCATACTTGTCGACGACGCGATAGTCGTCGTAGAGAACATACACAGGCACCTGAAGATGAAGGGCATCTCAATTGATGCGGCAGTGGAGGCGGTCGACGAGGTCGGCAACCCGACGATACTCGCGACCTTCACGGTCATTGCCGCGCTTCTGCCCATGGCGTTCGTCTCCGGGCTCATGGGCCCGTACATGAGACCGATACCGGTCGGGGCCTCTGCCGCGATGATATTCTCGCTCCTCGTCGCCTTTATCGTGAGCCCGTGGCTCGGGTACAAGGTGCTCAAAAAAACACATAAGGGGGGGGCCGAGGGGACGCGCTTAAGCGCCCTGTACGAGAGGCTCTTTACCCCGTTCATCGATAGCAAGAGGCTCCGTTACTCGGCGCTCGCTTCCGTTATAGTCCTTCTTCTCCTCGCGCTCGCGCTTGTGCCTCTTAAGGGCGTAACGGTAAAGATGCTCCCCTTTGACAACAAGAGCGAGCTTCAGATAGTCATAGACTCGCCTGAAGGTACGACCCTTGAGGATACCGCGCGCCTTACAGGAGAACTCGGCGAATATTTAAAGACCGTCCCGGAGGTCACGGACTTCCAAAGCTATATCGGGACGTCTTCGCCTTATAACTTTAACGGCCTTGTCCGCCATTACTTCCTCCGCATGGGCCCGAACATGGCCGACATGCAGGTGAACTTCCTCCCCAAGGGCGAGCGTTCCGCCCAGAGCCACGAAATCGCCAAGAGGCTCCGCCCGGTGCTTAAGGAGATAGCCGACAGGCACGGCGCCCGCATAAAGCTCGCGGAGGTCCCGCCCGGACCGCCGGTGCTTTCCACCCTCGTAGCCGAGATATACGGCCCGACGCAGGAGGGGCGGATAGCCCTTGCCAGGGAGATAAAGGGAGTATTCGAGACGACCGACGGAGTAGTCGACGTAGACTGGTACGTGGAGGACGACGAGAGGAAGTACTCGCTTGAGGTCGACAGAAGCAAGGCGTCCGCCATCGGCATAAGCGTCGAGGACGCCTCAAAGGCCTTGAGAATCGCGCTCTCCGGCGCTTCCATCGGGCTCCTCCACGCGCCTTCGTCCAAGGACCCTGTCGAGATAACCCTCAGGCTCCCGGAGGAGAGGAGGGGCTTGAACGCCCTTAAAGAGATGACCGTCCCGACGCCGTCGGGTACTCTGGTGCCGCTTTCGGCGATTGTGAGAGAGAGGGAGACGACGGAAGAAAAGACCATCTATCACAAGAACCTCAAGAGTGTCACCTATGTGATAGGGGACGTCGCCGGGGCGGTCGAAAGCCCGGTCTACGCCATCCTCGGCATATCCGACAGGATAAAAAGAGAGGTCCGGTCAAAAGAAGGGTATGAGATAAGGCAGTACACCTCAAGACAGCCCTGGCTCGAGGAGAGGTACTCCATTAAATGGGACGGCGAGTGGCACATCACCTACGAGGTCTTCAGGGACCTTGGGGTCGCGTTCGCCGCTGTCCTCGTCCTCATATACATACTCGTCGTCGCCTGGTTCAGGTCTTTCATAACCCCGCTTGTCATCATGGCCCCGATACCCTTGACGCTCGTCGGGATACTCCCCGGCCACTGGGCCTTTGGCGCGTTCTTTACAGCGACCTCCATGATAGGGTTTATAGCGCTGGCCGGGATAATCGTCCGAAATTCCATACTGCTTGTCGACTTCATAGAGCTTGAGAGAAAGGCCGGGGCCTCCCTTAAGGAGGCCGCGATAAGGGCGGGGTCGGTGAGGCTCCGCCCGATACTCCTTACCGCGCTCGCCGTCGTCGCCGGCTCCTTTGTCATGCTTTTCGACCCCATATTCCAGGGGCTCGCGATCTCTATGATGTTCGGCGCCATCGCCTCAACCGGCCTTACCCTCATAGCCGTGCCGCTCCTCTACTACGAGGTCTTCAAAGGGAGAGAGGGGCGCGGTTGATAATAGTCATTTTACGCGTATAATGAGCGGTATATGATGGGCTTAAGAGAGCGCAACAGGGGAGGGGAGATGAAAAACCTTATTAAACTCGCGGGCCTCGTAATCGTCGCGTTATGCCTCATGACGTCAAGCGCGGAGTCTGCGGAGCACGATCACGCGAACCGCAAGCACCATGAAAAGGCGGCCACAAAGGCGTCGGTCAACCCCCTTGTCGAGGAGATGAGGGTGCTCGACGCGGCCTTCAGGGAGATCGTCTCGGGGGTCGTTGTCGGCGACGGGCCGAGGGTGCTCTCGGCGATAGAAACGCTCCACGGCTCCATGGAGAAGACACAGAGCGCGCTCCACGCCGGGGAAGTAAAACTCCCCAGGAACCCTCAGAAGATAAAGGAGTTCGAGAATTTTGACAAGGAGTTCCACGGGGAGCTCGAGGCCCTTGCGAAGGCCGCCGAAAGAGACGACGGGAAGATGATGGCCTCGTTCACGAAAAGGCTCCTCGACGGGTGCGTCAGGTGCCACGGGGAGTTCAGGAAGCAGGGGCGTTAAAGGATATTGTAGTCGGAGAGACATTCTCCAATAAGAAGGCCCGCGGGAAATCCCCGCGGGCCTTTCCGTTTATGTATCAGTTTTACAATCCGTCGAAGTCGGAAGCTCCGCCCCCCGCATTCGAGCGGACCCTTGGCCCCCTGACGCATAAAAGCCTTTACTATGACGTGAATAGTATTGTATAATTTCAGATTCCGTTCAGACGGACAAGAATATAAGGAGCTTGGTATGAACCCGAAGGAAATAAGGAATATCGCGATAATAGCCCACGTCGACCACGGAAAGACGACACTCGTCGACGCGATGCTCAAGCAGGCGGGCATCTTCCGCACGAACGAGCGCGTCGTGGACCGCGTAATGGACAACATAGACCTTGAGAGGGAGCGCGGCATCACCATCATGGCCAAGAATACCGCGGTCGAGTTCGCGGGGGTGAAAATTAACATAGTAGACACCCCAGGCCACGCCGACTTCGGCGGTGAGGTCGAGAGGACCCTTAAGATGGTCGACGGGGTGCTTCTCCTTGTAGACGCCTCCGAGGGCCCGTTGCCCCAGACAAGGTTCGTGCTCCGTAAGGCCCTCGAGCTCAAGCTCACGCCGCTTATCGTCATCAACAAGATAGACAGGCCGGACGCGAGGATAAGCGAGGTCTTGAACGAGATATACGACTTATTCATCGACCTCGACGCTCACGAAGACCAGCTCGACTTCCCTATCGTCTACACGAACGCGAGGAAGGGGACGGCCACGCTTGACCTTAACGCAGACTCGCCGGACCTGAAACCCCTCTTCGAGCTTATCATAAAGACCATACCGCCGCCGGTCGGAGACCCCTCCGCGGTATTGCAGGTCCTCGTCACCAATATCGACTACAACGACTACGTCGGAAGGCTCGCCATCGGGAGGATCTTTTCCGGCACCATCCGCTACGGCGACGCCGTCGCCTTCATAAACGCCGAAGGAAAGGCCATAAAGACCAAGGTCACGGCCCAGTATGTATTCCAGGGGCTTGAGCGGGCAGACTCCAAAGAGGCCTTCGCCGGCGACATCGTCGCTCTCGCCGGCCTCGAAGGCATAGGCATCGGGGACACGATAACCGACGCCGAGAACCCGAAGGAGCTCCCGAGGATAAAGGTCGACGAGCCGACGATCTCGATGGTGTTTTCTCCCAATACCTCGCCCTTTGCCGGAAAAGAGGGCAAGTTCGTCACCTCAAGGAACTTAAGGGAGCGGCTTGAGAAAGAGCTCCTCTATAACGTCTCCATAAGGGTCGATTTTGAGAAGGCCGACCAGTTCAAGGTCATGGGCAGGGGCGAGCTTCAGCTCGCCATTTTGATAGAGATGATGAGGAGAGAGGGCTACGAGCTCTCGGTCTCGATGCCTGAGACGATCACGAAGACCATAGACGGCAAGCTGCATGAGCCGGTCGAGCTCCTCGTAATAGACGTCCCCGAGGACTTTATCGGCGTCGTCACCCAGCAGGTCGGGATGAGGAAGGGCAAGATGCTCAAGATGCAGAACAACGGCCACGGGAGGGTCAGGCTCGAGTTCCGCATACCATCGAGGGGGCTCATAGGCTTCAGGTCCCAGTTCCTGACCGACACCCGCGGCACCGGCCTTCTTAACCACCTCTTCGAGGGGTACGAGCCCTGGTGCGGGCCGATATCGAGGCGCCAGGCAGGCGCGCTCGTAGCCGACAGGACCGGCGTCACTAACGTATACGCCCTCTTCCACCTCCAGCCCAGGGGCACCCTCCATGTGAAGGAGAACACCCCGGTCTACGAGGGGATGATAATCGGAGAGAACTCCAGAGAGAACGACATGGACGTCAACGCCGTAAAGGAGAAGAAGCTCACTAACATGAGGGCCTCGGGGTCTGATGATACGATGTTTCTATTCCCCCCCAATATCATGAACCTCGAACAGGCGCTCGAATTCATAGTAGAGGATGAGCTCGTCGAGGTCACGCCCCAGTCCATAAGGCTCAGGAAAAAGGTGCTGGAAGCCGGCAGGAGACCGAAGCAGAAGAACAGGGACTGAGCGGCAAGCCCCTGAAGCCTTTTGATTTATTTCCGCAAAGGTAGTAAAGTTGAGAGGCGGTAGAAAAAGACCGGTCTGACTTTTTCAACCGCCTCAAAGGGCTTGAGGCTCCACGGAGACCCCGGCTCGTTCAAAGCCCTTCAGTCCCGTTTTTTTTCAGGCGTGTGACCCGCCAAGGGGTATGTCGTGAAAGGTTTCAGCTTCTCACTGACCAAAAAGGCCCTTCTTGCGGTCATCATCATACTGCTCCCCATCTTCGTCGCCTTCAACTATTCCTTCATAAAAAACAGGGAGCTCTTCGAGAGGCACGCCCTCGAGGACCTCTCGATCATCGGCGAGACCTTCGAGGCCGACGTCTACAATATCCTCGACCTCTCCGAAAAGACCGTAAAGGACTTCGCGAGCGACGTCTTCATAATCGATGCCCTCCAAAGGATAGGCCGCGGGGACCGCTTCGCCTCTAAGGCCTTAAGCGCCCACCTTGTACGGAATAAGCTCCCTATCGGCGGACATATCTCCCTTATCCATGCCGTCGGAGCCGACGGAAAGGTCAAGGCCTCTACGGACGCCTCCGCAATCGGCGCCGACCTCTCAAGAGGGCCTTTCTTCTCCGGCGCGGAAAACGGCATCACGATAGCCGAAACACTCATCAATGACCGGCCCGCGCTCGCCTTATCCGCGCCGGTGAACGGCTCTGAACCTTCCTCCCGCGCGGGCTTTCTCGTGGCGTTCATAAGGTTATCGGACTTGAGCAAGGTCATGTCCGGCGAGTTCAAGCGCGGGATCGAGGACCACGGCTGGAGGTCGAGCAAGGCGTCCCTTGAGGCGTACATCGTCAACAGGGAGATGCTCATGCTCACCGATTCAAGGTTCATTCAAGGGAGCGTCCTTAAGACAAAGGTAGCAACCGAGCCCGTCCTCTCCTGCGTCAACAAAGGCGCGGACATGAACGGCTTCTACGCGGATTACAGGGGCGTTTCGGTCGCCGGGGCCTCCAAGTGCATCAAACCGCTCGGGTGGACGCTCCTTGTAGAGATAGATACCGACGAAGCCCTTGCGCCGGTCTCGGCCATGAAGATGCACGCGGTCATGGTCTGGGCCCTTGTGGCAGGCCTCATCACGCTCCTTTTCGTCATCTTCTACAGATCCATCGTCCTTCAACTCCGGAAAATATTCGACGCCGCGAAATCGATCTCCGAGGGTGACTACGATGTAAGGGTGCCTGTATCCTCCAGCGACGAGGTAGGCCTCATCTCGAGTGCGTTCAACGAGATGGCCGTTGACATCAAGACCGCGCTCTTCGCCCTCACCGAGAGCGAGGAGCGCCTCAAGGAGGCACAGAGGATCGCCCGAATCGGCTCCTGGGACTGGGACATAGTCAACAACACGCTCCACTGGTCAGACGAGATATACCGCATATTCGGGCTCAAGCCCCAGGAGTTCGGCGCCACATACGAGGCGTTCCTCAATTCAGTCCACCCCGACGACAGGGAGTTCGTTAAGGAGTCCGTGAGGAAGGCGCTTTTCGAGCGAGCGCCTTACTCGATAGACCACCGCGTCCTTCTGCTGGACGGGACGATGCAAAAGATAGTCCACGAGCAGGCCGTTGTAAGCTTCGATGAGGCGGGCCATCCAACGCGCATGGTCGGCACCGTACAGGACGTCACCGAGCACAGGAGGGCCGAACAGGCCATCGAGAGCATCGCGAAATTCCCCTCCGAAAACCCAAACCCCGTGCTGAGGCTCTCCGAAGACGGCATTGTGCTCTATATAAATGCCGCGGCAAGGCCCATACTCGCCGTTTTAGGCTCGGAGATCGGCGGGAGGCTCCATGACGGCTATGCCAGTCTCGTCGGCGACGTCTACGCCTCGGGAAAGGGCCTGGAAATAGAGCTTGCGAGCGAGGACAGGATCTTCTCCCTCATCCTCACCCCCATAAAGGGCGAGAAATACGTGAACATATATGGACGCGACATAACCGACCGGAAAAAGACCGAGTTCGAGCTAAAGAAGCTCTCAATGGCAATGGAGCAGTCGGTCAATGTCGTCTTCATAACCGACATGAAAGGCAACATAGAGTATGTCAACCCGATGTTCGAGCAGGTGACAGGCTATTCAAAGGAAGAGGCGATAGGCCAGAACCCGAGGATACTCTCCTCCGGCACGGTCACGAACGAGGATTACGAGAACCTCTGGAAGACGATACTCTCGGGCAAGACCTGGAGGAACGTCTACAAGAACAAGAAAAAGTCCGGCTCTTACTACTGGTCGAACTCCGTCATCTCGCCGATAAAAAACGAACGGGGAGAGATAACCCACTTCCTCGCGGTCCAGGAAGACATAACCGAAAAGATGGTCTCAGAGGAGAGGATAAATTACCTCGCGAACCACGACGAGTTGACGGGCCTCGTCAACCGCACCCGCTTTATAGAGCTACTCGACGACTGGATATACTGTGCGGCGACCGGGGGCGACATCGGGGCCTTCTACCTCCTCGACATGGACGATTTCAAGTTCCTGAACGACACCTACGGCCACGGCGCTGGAGACGAGTTTTTAAGGAGGGCCTCGCGCATCCTCTCCTCAGCGATCGGACGCATCCGCCCTGAAAAGATATCCAAGGAACCCATCCTCGGCCGCTTAAGCGGAGACGAGTTCGCGGTATTCGTCCCCGGCGTCGCAGTCCGGGAGGCGCTCTCAGTAGCCGAGACCATCAGGAAGGATATAGAGGACTTCAAATTCCAGGAGGCCCCCATAGCCATCACCGTAAGTATCGGGGTTGTACTCTTCCCCGCCCACGGCAGGGACGCCAAGGAGCTCTTCACGAGGGCGGACGCCGCAATGTACAGGGCAAAGGAACTCGGCAGGAACCGCTTCCACCTCTTCATACCCGAAGACCAGGACCTCGAGAAGATGCACTCGAGGGTCGCGTGGAAGGAGAGGATACTCAAATCCCTCAGGGAAAACAGGTTCGAGCCGTGGTTCCAGCCGATCCTCGACCTCTCCACAAACTCCGTCCACCACTACGAATCGCTCGCAAGACTCAAGGCCGAGGACGGCTCCATAATGCTCCCCGGCGCGTTCATAGACATCGCAGAAAGGTTCGGCATCATCGGGTCCATAGACAGGATGATCATCGAAAAATCGATGCTCATGCAGGCAAGACTCCGGAAAGACGGCAAACATATCTCCTTCGGCATGAACCTCTCGGGCAAGGACATCGGGGACGACGACCTCCTCTCCTTCCTCAAGACCAAGATGATCGAGACCGGCGCGGACCCGGACAAGCTCGTCTTCGAGATAACCGAGACCGCCGCCATCGGTGACCTCGACAGGGCCATCAAGTTCATAAAGGCCCTCAAGACCATCGGCTGCCACTTCGCACTCGACGACTTCGGAGTCGGGTTCACCTCCTTCACCTACCTTCGGGAGATGCAGGTCGACTACATCAAGATAGACGGCTCATTCATAAGAAAACTCAACGTGAGCCCAAATGACCAGGTCTTCGTCAAAGCCATAACCGACGTCGCCAAGGGACTCAAGATAAAATCCATAGCCGAGTTCGTCGAAAACAAAGAGACCCTTGAACTCCTCAAGACATTCGGCGTCGACTACGCACAGGGCTACCTCATCGGCAAACCCGCACCCCCGGACACCGCCTTCCCAATCGAAAAACTCACCCAGACACCCGTCAGCCGGGTGTGATAGGGCCATGAAATACCTGAGAGAAACTTTTTGTAAAAAGTTTCTCTCAGACTCTTTTCAAAAATTTTTGGTTCTTCCCGAAAAGACCCCCCATTGAAACCGATAAATCCTCTCTGGCATTTTAAGCGTAATTGTCATCTTAATGAAAATAGGGGGGTCTTTTCGGGAACTAAAAATCTTTGGAGGGGGTCTGGGGGAACCTTTCTATAGAAAGGTTCCCCCCAGATATCTTCATGTCTCTGGCACATTCAACTGGCGAGCATCTGGATAAGGGTTTTCCCGAAGTCGGGGAGGTCTTTTGGTTCGCGGGAGGTGACGAGGTTGCCGTCGATTACGACGGAGGAGTCGAGGTACATTGCCCCCGCGTTTATGAGGTCGGTCTTGACGGAGATGTAGCAGGTGGCGCGTCTGCCTTTGAGGGTGTTTGCCTCGATGAGCATCTGCGCGCCGTGGCAGATGGAGCCGACGACGAGGTTTTTTTCAAAGGCCTTTTTGACGAGGCCGACCATCTCGGGTTTTGTCCGCATCCTGTCCGGGGCCTGGCCTCCGGGGATGATCAGCGCCTTGAACTCGTCGATTGAGACCTCGGATGGTGTCTTGTCGGACCTAAGCGGATAGCCGTGTTTTGAGCGGTATGTGGCGTGTTCGGGGCCTATTACAATGACGGTGTGTCCGGCCTCCTGGAGGCGGTAGTACGGGTAGAGCGCCTCCATGTCCTCGAAGTCGTTGTCTATGAGGAGGGCGACTTTGGCCATTGGAGCCTCCTTTCGTTAGCGGCACTTCTTTTTCAGGACCTTTGATAGCGCGTCTGCCCTTCTCGTGGGTTCCGGGAGCCTGAAAGATGTAGCGCACTCAAGGACGAGCCTTACCGAGCCTTCGAGGTCTATCCTGTGGCCCGGCGATACGAATACGGGTTTGACATTCGCGCGGGTACGGAGTACCGCGCCGACGGTCTTGCCCAGGATAAGAAGTGGAGACCGCGAGCCCTTTCTCATTCCGGGTTCATTGTATTCTCCGACGAGCCTCGATTTTGCGCACCCGACAGAGGGG
>JACREV010000241.1 GCA_016218095.1 Deltaproteobacteria bacterium
GCGGGGTAGTTCATTGGTCTTCGCGGAACGGTATCTCCCTGTGGCTTTCGAGCCTCTCCCTGTTCTTTCTCCGGAGGGCCCAGAAAGAGACCGCGCAGTAGATGATGAAGAAGTAGACGAGGACGGCTGATTTTGAGAAGGCGATAAACCCTTCCATCTGTTACCTCCTCTTTACCGCGGTCCCGAGGGACTGCAGATACGCGATGAGCGCATCGAGCTCTGTCTTGCCCTTGAGCGTTGACGAGGCGCCGTCTATATCAGCGGCCGCATACGGGACGCCGAGCGTCACCATCGCCCTCATCTTCGTCTGTATCTTCGAGCCGTCGACCGTGGTCTTAGCGAGCCAGGGGTATCGGGGCATGACGGACTCGGGGACTATCGACCTCGGGTCCTCCATGTGCTGTATGTGCCAGGAGTCGGGGTACTTGCCGCCGACGCGGGCGAGATCCGGCCCGGTCCTCTTCGAGCCCCACTGGTACGGGTGGTCGTACATCGATTCCGCCGGGAGCGAATAAGGGCCGTAGCGTTCGGTCTCCGCCCTGAAGGGCCTTATCATCTGGGAGTGGCAGTTGTAGCAGCCCTCCCGGAGATAGATGTCCCTGCCTTCGAGCTCGAGGGCCGTGTACGGGCGGACCCCCTCGAGCGGGGGGATCGTGGATTTGAGGAAAAAGAGCGGCGTTATCTCGACGAGCCCGCCGACGCTTATGAGCCCGGCGATGAGTATCGCCATGAGAAAACCGTTCTTCTCTATGACCTCGTGTCTCATGCCGCCCTCCCTTCGCTCGTGAGGGCCGGGACCGCCTCCTCCGCGAGTACCGTCATGAGCACGTTGTATCCCATGACGAGCATGCCGCCGAAGTAGATGAGCCCGCCCATAAGCCTCATCACGTAGTACGGGTGCATCGCCGCGACCGACTCGGCGAAGGTGTAGGTGAGGGAGCCGTCCGGGCCGACCGCCCTCCACATGAGCCCCTGGGTAACGCCTGAGATCCACATGGCGACGATGTAGATGACGACACCTATCGTCGCCATCCAGAAGTGCGTGTTTATGAGCTTCGTGCTGTACATGGCGGGCTTTCCGAAGACCCTCGGGACCATGTAGTAGATGGCGCCTATCGATATCATCGCGACCCAGCCGAGCGCGCCGCTGTGGACGTGTCCTATGCCCCAGTCCGTGTAGTGTGAGAGGGCGTTGACCGAGCGTATAGCGAGCATCGGGCCTTCGAAGGTGGACATCCCGTAGAACGAGACCGCTACTATCATGAACTTGAGTATAGGGTCGGTCCTGAGCTTTTCCCACGCCCCTTTAAGGGTCATTATGCCGTTGACCATGCCGCCCCATGAGGGGGCTATCAGCATGACGCTGAAGGTCATGCCGAGCGTCTGCGTCCAGTCGGGTAGCGCCGTATAGAGGAGGTGATGCGGGCCGGCCCAGATGTAGAGGAATATGAGGGTCCAGAAGTGGAGGATGGAGAGCCTGTAGCTGTAGATGGGCCTGCCGGCCTGCTTCGGGAGGAAGTAGTACATGATCCCGAGGAACCCGGCGGTAAGGAAGAACCCGACGGCGTTGTGGCCGTACCACCACTGGACCATCGCGTCCTGGACGCCCGAATATACGGAGTATGACTTCGTGAGGCTTACCGGGAATGCGAGCGAATTGAATACGTGGAGCACGGTTATGGTGATTATCATCGCCATGTAGAACCAGTTGCCTACGTATATGTGGGTCTCTTTCCTCTTCCAGATCGTCGCGAAGAAGTTTATGCCGTTCAATACCCAGACGACCGCTATGAGTATGTCTATCGGCCACTCGAGCTCCGCGTACTCCTTCCCGGCCGTGATGCCGAGCGGGAGGGTTAAGGCGGCAAGGACGATAATGAGCTGCCAGCCCCAGAAGGTGATGTTGGCGAGCGTGTCGCTGAACAACCTGACGCGGGAGGTCCTCTGCACCGAGTACATCATCGCGGCAAAGAGGACGCACCCGCCGAATGCGAATATTACGGCGTTGGTGTGAAGGGGGCGGATCCTGCCGAACGAGAGCTCCGGCATGTCGAGGTTCATGAAGGGGAAGGCGAGCTCCGCCGCGGCGAGGACGCCGACGAGCATGCCGACTATACCCCATACCACCGCCATCACGCAGAACTTCCTTACTATCGCGTCGTTATATCCGGGCGAGTATCCTGACGGACCGGCCCCGGAGAGTACTGCCGAGTCTTGCTCCATACTGCTCCTCCTTTCGTTCCTGGCTTCTGTTTTTTATATGGAAGGGCCTTCGGTCGAAGGCCCCTTGAGTGCGGGCGGAGCGTAGAATATAATCCGGCGATAATATAGTGTAAAAAGGCCTTTTTAGTCCTGATATATGCCAAAAAAATCAGCGCGCCTGCGCGAGCTTCCTTGCGTTCCTCTTCCGGATCGTCTCGGCGTCCTTGACGAGGTCCTGCATGGTCTTGCCTTCAAGCACCTCGAAGAGCTTTTTTTGCGCCTCTCTCCAGACCGGGTGGACCGGACAGACCTCGTCCTTCGGGCACTCGCCCTTCTTTATGAGGCAGACGTTCAGGTGGATGGGGCCCTCGACGGCCTCTATCGTCTCCCGGAGCGTTATGGAGGCGGCGGGCCTTGCGAGGAAGAAGCCGCCCTTTGCGCCGCGCCTCGATTTGACGAGGCCTGCGCGCGTAAGACTCTGCATTATCTTCGAAAGGTAGCTTTTGGGGACGTCCTGGGCCTCTGATATCTCATTGATGAGAGATACCCTGTCCTCGTGCGCGGCGAGGTGCAGGACCGCCCTTACGGCGTACTCCCCGTCCCTTGTGAGTTGAAGCATTGCGGATTCCTTAAAGGATATTAAAGATGATTTTAGTCCTGATTTGCCGTTTTTGTCAAGGGGAAAGTCCCGGAAATCCTTCGTCCCTGATAATCCGTTTTAAATACAGCGCCTTACGGCGCGGTCTGTTTGGCTTTCAGGAACTCCCTGACTGCGCCAACGCTCTCTTCCGGCTTCTCGGCGAAGATCGAGTGGCCGCTACCCTCTATGACCTTTAATGTCGCGTTCGGGAAGAAGCGCGCCTGCTTCCTCTGATGTCCCACGCCTATGAGCGTGTTGCACCCGCTCGCCAGGAACAATACCGGCCCCTTGAACCTGTCCACACCCTCGACGAGGTCTATCTCTATCTTCCCGTTTTTAAGCGCGGCAAAGAGGATCGACTTCATGGCGGCAGAGCCCGGCCTCCAATGGAGAGCGCCCGCCTCCGGGACGACACCGCCGCAGTAATACTCCGTGTTTGTGTACGGGGCTATCCTGCCCATGAACCAGTCCGAAGGCGCATCCGCCCCTCCCCCTTTTACATGGAGCGACTGGAACCATGCCTTTGACGCCCTCCAGAGGAACGACGCCTCCCAGCGGGGGCCGAAGCGCAAGTGCGCGTCTCTCGCGAGCTCTGTTGTGAGGAACCCCGGCTCTGCGAGTACCGCGGCCTCGACCTTTTCAGGGTGTCTGCCTATATAGCCGGAGGCGAGCATCCCGCCCCAGGAGTGCCCAACGAGATAGACCTTTCTGCCTTTCGAGAAACGATCGACGATAGAGTCGAGGTCTTGTAATGTCGATTCAAGAGTAAGCCCCCCTGCCTCGACCCTCGGAGAGAGCCCGGTGGACCTCTGGTCGTAGAAGACGACGAAGTACTCGTCCGAGAGCGCCTTTAACGAAAGGAGGCCCCTGTAGTCCCAGCCGGGCCCGCCGTGGATGACGATAAGCGTCGGGTCCAAAGGGTCCCCGAACTGCTCTGAATGGAAGACCGCGCCATTTATCTCTATATGCGGGATTGACGGGTCCTCGGCGACCGTAGCCGGGACGGTATAGTCGCCCTTTGCGACGATATAGAGCGTTGGAAAGAGTACCGCCGCGGCTACGATAAGGCCGGCGATTATCCTGACTATCAACAAAATGGGCTTGGTCATCTTTTTCTCCGCGCCTTTACCCGTGGGGAGGTTACCATAACGCGCCTGATTATCCGATAGTTCAAACAGCCTGTTACTTCAATCCCTTTGTACGCCGGGTTATCTCGTATCTTTCAGGGGCGCAGCCTCTTTCCACTCTCCGGGCTTGAGCCCCCCGAGGACCCACGGCCCGATTGAGACGCGTATGAGCCGTAAGGCCGGGAGCCCGACCGCCGCGGTCATCCTCCGCACCTGGCGGTTCCTCCCTTCGGCTATGGTAATCTCTACCCATGCCGTAGGCACGGACTTTCTGAATCTTATGGGGGGCACTCGGGGCCAGATGAAGGGAGGCTCTTCAATAAGCCTTGCGCGCGCGGGCCTCGTCATGCCGTCGTTCAAAAGGACGCCTCTTCTCAACTTTTCGAGCGCCGCTTCATCGGGAGCCCCCTCGACCTGCACTATATAGGTCTTCGGGAGCTTACCCTTAGGGTCCGTGATGATGTGCTGGAGTCTGCCGCTGTTCGTAAGTACCACGAGCCCTTCGCTGTCGAAGTCGAGGCGGCCCGCCGCGTACACGTCCTTATGCGGGATGTAGTCGGCGAGGGTAGAGCGCCCTTCGCTATCAGTAAACTGGGAGAGTACCCTGAAAGGCTTGTTAAAGAGTATGACCAGCTCGCGTCCCGGCTTTTTTATGTTTCTCGAGGGCGTTCTCTTACTTCTCATGGGATACCGTCCCATGACCTTCGCGCGAAGCTCAGCCCCGGCCCCATGCGTAGTCGTTATAGGCCATTAGCGTAAGAATGGTGGAGACCCTTACGCGGCTGTCAAAGAGCCTCGGGAGGAGCTTCAGTATGAAGAGCGACCTCGGCAGGTTTGCGGAAAAGAGCATCGAGGAGAGGCGTAGCGCGAAGAGGAGCCTGTACTTGAACTTTATCGGGTCGATCTCGTTCGAGCGCTTCCAGAAATCGGTTCCCCAGTAGTGGTCGAGTTTCCTGTAAATGGAATCAAAGGAGTATATCTTTCTGATGACCTTTTTGTACCCCTCCTTTAGCGCCTCGGGGGATAGGAGCGCCGGACGGAAGACGACGGTCTTTGCGTCGTACCTCGACCAGTCCTTGTGCATTATCCGCCCCTCTTTCTCGAACCTCTTGAAGAGCTCTGTGCCGGGAAAGGGCGTGAGGATGTTTATAAGCGGCATGAGGAGGCGGGACTCCTCTATGAACCTCGCGAGCTCGTCGAAAGACTCCTCTGTATCGAAGTCGTATCCGACTATGAACGAGCCGTGGACGAGTATGCCGTGAGACTGTATCTTTCTTATAGCCTCCATGTAGTCGAGCCGCATGTTGACCTTCTTATCCATCTGCGAGAGGTTCTTCTTCGACACCGACTCGAACCCTATGAGCACGGCCCCGCACCCGGCGTCCTTCATGAGAGAGAGCATATCCTTGTCCTCGGCGAGGTTTATGGACGCCTGGCACGACCAGTTGAGGTTCAGGGGCTTCAACGCCTTGAAGAGCGAGCGGGCGAAGTTTCTGTCCGCAATGATGTTGTCGTCGGCGAAAAAGATCGACTTCCTCTTATAGCCCGCGTCCGAATTGAGCGCCGATATCTCCGAGACGAGCTGTTCGACGGTCTTCGACCTTATGGTCTTGCCGTCAAAGGCGTAGACCGAGCAGAACTCGCACTGGAAGGGGCACCCCTTGGTCGTCTGGACGACATCGGAGAAGTACTTCTCCCTTGAAAGGACGGTCCTCGCCGGGGGCGGAGAGGCCTTGAGGTCCGTCTTCTTCCCGGACTCGTACCTCCTCTTGAGCGTCCCCTTCTCGGCGTCCTCGAGGACGGAGAGCCAGACCCCCTCGGCCTCGCCTATGACGACGGCGTCGGCGTGTTCCAGCGCCTCATCCGGGCACATCGAAGGGTGTATGCCGCCGAGCACCGTCTTTACGCCCCTTTTGCGGAACCTGTCGGATATCTCGTACGCCCTTTTGGCGAACATCGTCCTCACGCTTATCCCGACGAGGTCCGCTCCCCAGCCGTAGTCGACATCTTCGATGTTCTCGTCAAAGACCTTCACCTCGTGGACAGGGGGGGTGAGGGAAGCGAGTGTGGGTATGGCGAGGAGGTAAGAGAAGTATTTTTTTGAGAGGAGGAACTTCGAGAAGAATTTATAGTCGTAGAAGGACTTTTCGGTCCCCGAGCTGTTCTTGGGTATGATGAGGGCTATCTTCACGGGCCTTACTCTTGGGGTTAGAAGATTGAGAAACTGAGCTGTGAGACGCAAGCCTTAAGCGTTCAAGGCAAAGGGGGCTGATTATTCCGTAGCGGCCAGGACCGGGCCCTTTCTACATAAAAAGAA
>JACREV010000239.1 GCA_016218095.1 Deltaproteobacteria bacterium
GACGCTTACCACTCGCGGGTGTATGTCGTCGGTCACGCGCGCCTTCATCCTTATTACGCCGCGCGGGGACGACACCCTGACCCAGTCGCCGTTCACAATGCCGAGAGAGAGAGCGGCCTCGGTGTGCAACTCCACTTCGGGATCGGGCTTCAAATCGCGAAGTGAGCGGACCTGCCTGTGTTCGCTATGGAAGAACTCAAGGCGCCTCGCGCCTGTTATCAATATGTACGGAAATTCTTTGGCGATATCCGGCGCGGATAACGGGCTTTCAGGCGGCTCCTTGAACGTAGGGAAACCTTCGTACCCCATCCGCTCGAGTGTCTTGCAGAAGAGCTCGACCTTCCGCGAAGGCGTCCTGAAGCCGGACTTCTCGAACCTCCTGTACTCGTGAGGAGGGTGCTTGCAGACGGACTTTTGAAGGTCTTCGTATTTTACGCCCAGTGGCTCTAATTGATAGTCCATTACCTCGTCGATCCCCTCGCCCGCGCCGGGTAGCTCAAGCCTTTTTGCGAGCTCGTCCATTATCCACTCGTCCTGCCTGCACTCGCCGGTCTGCGTTATCGCGGCCTGCGCCATGACCATGTTTTCAACGACCAGCGGATACCCGATGACCTGTTTGGTCTCTGTCCAGAACGCGGCGGGGAGGACATAGTCGGCGATGGCGGCCGTAGGCGTCATGAATAAATCCGTTACCACAAGGAGGTCGAGTGCGCGCAGACTCTCATAGACCTCTTTGGAATTTGCGACTGTGGCGAGCGGGTTGTTCCCGAATATGAGGAGCGCCCTTACCCTGTACGGGTCGCCTGTCCTCATGGCTGTAAAGAGGGCCGGTATGTGTGCTGACGGCATAAAGGCCCGCCAGCCGCCGAGGAGCTTGAACTCGTCAGACCCTAGCCGCTTCTTCCCCATACCCTCTGGGAGCCTGTCCTTGAGCGTCGGGTAGCTCCTTATGATATTCATCCCGAGGATGTCGCCTCCGGGTATGTCGATATTTCCTGTAATGGCGCGGAGCAGTGCGACCGCCCTCACGGTCTGGAGGGAATTAAAGTTCTGCTCGAGCCCGAGCCCCCATTCAAGTATCGCGGGCTTGTTCGTGGCGTATGTGCGCGCGGCCTCTATTATTGAGGCCGCAGGGATGGTCGTAATCGGCTCTGCCCACGCGGGCGTAAAAGGCTCGACGTGTTTCTTTAATTCCTCGAACCCGACGGTCCACTTCTCGACGAACTCTTTGTCATGGAGACATTCGTTTATGATCACGTTTATCATGGCAAGCGCCAGCGCGGCGTCTGTCCCGGGGCGAATAGAGAGCCACTGGCCGCACCTCTTAGCCGTCTCTGTCCTCCGGGGGTCGACTGCGATAGCCTTACAACCCGTATCGAGCGCCCTCTTTACAGAGGGCGCGAGCTCTCCGTCCGGGCCCGTTACGAGTGGGTTATGCGCCCAAAACAATATGCACTTCGGCGCGACCTCGCCGTAATAATCGCCTACGACAAAGCCGCCGTATGTGAGGTTGCTTACGGTTATCCTCGGTATGAAGCACTGCGCGAGCCCCGGCTCGTACCAGTTCGGGGTGCCGAGCTGGTTCGCGAACCTGACGACATGCATGTAGTGGTGCCTGCCTGTACCCTGTCCGAGCGCGACGGATTCCGGCCCCGTCTCATTTCTAATCGCGCCGACCTTTGCTGAGATCTCGGAGAGCGCTTCGTCCCACGAAATACGCTCCCACTCAAGCGACCCCCTCTCGCCTTTTCTGCGTAGTGGGTACTTGAGCCTCTCCTGGTGGTTGGCGATCTCCGGCGAGAATACCCCCTTTGGGCACATCCAGCCCTGGTTCATCGGAGAGTCCGGGTCTCCCTTTACCTTCACGACCTTGCCGTCCTTGACATGGACGAGGACGCCGCAACCGCCGTGGCAGACCCTGCATACGCTCTTTATGATAGATACGCCGTCGTTCATGGTTATCTCTTAATAGTCCCCCAGAGCGCGCCCGAGCCGATGGATACGGCGCGCAAGTACAACAACGCCGGCGCAAAAAGCGCTATTAACGGGTCCCTGAAAAGCGCTATCTTCAAGAACGGGAGCGTAGTCAGAAAAAAGAGGACCAGCGCGGCTACGAGCAAAAGACCGCCCCAGGGCTTGATAAACAAGGCAACAGGGACCGTGCATGCCGCAATCAGAGAAAGGAGCGTCTGGAATTTTAACGTCTGCGGCGTGTATGTGTCCTTGAGCATCTTGTCAGGAAATTTTTTGTAGACGACCATCCTCCAGTAGCCCCGCCAGAACTTTATCCTTGCGTACCTCTTTATCGAGGCCGGGTGGTTAAGATGGCTAACGATGGCGTTCGGGTTGAATACCATCTTGAAGCCCTTGGCGGACATCCTGTAGGATAGCTCGGTGTCTTCGTTGTTCGCTACAGGGAAGCTCGTGTCGAACCCGCCCATCTTATCAAAGACCTCTTTCCTGAAGCCAGCGGAGTAGGTGTCTATCATGTCGATGGAGGCGGCTTTTTTAAGCATCTCGAACCGCTCCTCGAACTCTATCTGGCAGAACCGCGCGACTATCTCCTTCTGTCCCGTCCTGTACGCGCCCTTGACGGCGACGACCTCTTTATTTTCAAAAGGCCGGACCATCTCCCTTATCCAGTTCTTTTCAGGGACGCAGTCGGCGTCGGTAAAGAGTATTATCTCGCCTGTCGCCTTCTCGACACCCTTATTCCGAGCGGTAGCCGGCCCCTTGTTCGTCTGCCAGAAGTATTTTACCCCGTGCTGTTTTATTATTTCGGCGGTTCCGTCCCTGGAGCCGTCGTCGACGACTATCATTTCAAAAAGGCGCTTCGGATAGTCCTGGGCCTCTATCGCGGAAAGGCACCTCCCGATGGTATTCTCCGAATTGTAGGCAGGGACTATTACGGAGACGCGGGGGGCCATCCTACGCGCTCGCCTTCTTTATGTCCGACCCCTTAAGCAGGTACTTGAAGAAAGTCCTCGCGGCCTTGACCGTCCTCTTTATCTCGCGGGGCGTGGTTATAAGCTGTTTGAGCTTGTATAAGATGTAGCCGGGCCTTAAGTAGAACTCCCTCCGGGCGTCGTCGCAGAACTTCACGAGGTCTTCGGCACTCAAGTCCTCTGTCCTTATGACCGTATTGTGTAGCCCCTCAGGGGTTATCCAGCGCGAAAAATCCGTGCTCCTGATAAGCCCCCTCTGGCTGTACCAGTCGTAGGCCTCTGTTCCGGGGTAGACCATCACAGGGTAGAACTGGACGGTATCGGGCCTTAAGTCCTTGGCGAGGTCGAGCGTCTCCTTCAAGGTCTCTTTCGTCTCGCCCGGAAGCCCGGCCATGAAACAGCCGTGTATCAAAAGCCCCGCCCTTCTTGCGTCCCGCATGAAGGCCTTCATCTCGTCGAGCTTCGTCTTCTTCTTCATGTTGTCGAGAATTTTTTGACTGCCGCTCTCAAACCCGACGCATAGCGATCTGCACCCGGCCTCCCTGATCGCCTTCATCGTCTCGTAGTCGATTCCGATGCGGGAGTTGGCGGTCCAGGTGATGCGTACGGACCTCTTTTTGATAAGGTCGGAGAGGGCCTTGAGCCTCTTTTTATCGACCGTGAGGGTGTCGTCCTCGAAGAAGACCGACTTGGCGTGCGGGAACTCCTTTATGATGTACTCGAGCTCGTCTACCACGTTTTCCACTGATCTACTCCTGAACCCCCTGCCCATGAGCGTCTGCGGGTATACGCAGAAGGTGCACGGGAACGGGCAGCCCCTCGACGTAGTTATCGTAACCATGGGAAAAAGCGCGTTGGGGTTGAAGTAGTTCTCTATCTTTAAAAACTTTTTATATACCTTGGAGACGAACGGGAGCTCGTCGAGGTTCTCGATAAACGGCCGCCTCTCGTTATGCGCGATATTGCCGCCGTCCCTCCAGCATATGCCCTTTACGGATGCGAGCGGGCCGCCCCTTGCAAGCGTATCGGCGAGGTCGAGGATGGTGCGGTCGTATTCGAACCTCGCGACGGCGTCGAGCCTCGCGTCCATCTTCATGACGTCGTCCGGGAGCGCCGAGACGTGCGTTCCTACGGCTATTATGAACGCGCCGGGCATGAGGTCCTTGAGCCTGCCCGCTATGCCGATGTCGTTATTGATGGAAGGCGTCGAGGTGTCGATGACGATGAGTCCCGGGCCGAAGGCGAGCACGCGGTTTTCCACGTCCTGGATATTGAGCCCGTCTGCCGGGGCGTCGATAAAGTCTATCTCGTGCCCTTTCTCCATCACTACAGCCGCGGCGGACGCGAGCCAGAGCGGAAAGTACAGGGTGCCGCTCTTGGTGACCGCAGGCGACCTCTGGGGCCTCGAGAATTTTTTCAGGAACGGGGGGTTAAGGAACAATATCTTCATTATGCGATTTCCTTGGTTATCCTTTCATATTGGCGTAGCTGTTCTGATAAAAAGCCCAGAGAACCCTTGAAACCTATGGCCCCCGAGGGGCAGACGAGGAAGCAGTACTGGCAACCGATGCACCCGTTGTCCTTTGCGGCTACGACGTCGGGGAGCTTGAGCTTGACCGGGCAGTAATCGGCGCACTTGGTGCAACCTTTAACGCACTTCGCTCTGTCGAACGAGAAGCCCTTGAACTCCATCTCGGTCTTTATGAAATTGTCCTGTCTTAAGCCGGTCTTGAAGAGGAGGTTCCCGAAAAAGCGCGTGTTGCAGAGGTGGTTGAAGACCTTTGTGTTCCTCACCGCAAGAAAATACTTCTGTCTCTTGGGGCTGTGTATGAACGAGGCGAAGGCGTTCGCCACCGGCTCCTTGAACTTCCTTTTGACGCCGTTAAGGTCGATAGAGGAGGCGAACCTCAGGTGGTCCTTTGTAAGGAGCCCGGCGTCTTCAGCGGCCTTCAAGGTCCGGACCTTCTTGTAGTCGAAGTCAGCCAGACGGGCTGAGACGAGGTCGAGGAGGTAAGGGTCCGTTCCGATGAGGACAACGCCCGTCCTTACCGGGGTGCCGCGCGTCGGCCCGAGCCCTTCCATCGAGATGAGGCCGTCGACTATATGGAGTCCCGGCTTCACCCTTTTATTGATGTTCACGATATTTTTGGCGAGGTGGAGGTGTGTCTTCTTCTTGTTCTCCTGCCCGACGAGACAGCCCATTAGGTTCTTAAGGCACACGCTCATCCCGGCCTCGAAGTGGGTCTTCAACTTCGGCATGTTTATGAGGAAGTCGGCGTCGATTATCTCCTTGGCCACACCCGCCTTTACCCCGTCCTCAAAATCTATTTCGACCTTCTTCGAGTAGTTGAGGTCGATTACCTTAACGCCGTAATATTTCGCGAGCCGGTCAAAGGAGAGCCTCGATATCACGCTTATCCCGGACCTGTAAAAGCCGGAGTTCGTCCCCTCGGCGATGGAGATGTCCCTGTACCCGCAGTTCTTCAGGAATTTGATAACGGACGCGACGAGCCTTAAGTCCGTCGTATTGCCCGTAAGCGCGTTCATGTTGCTGTTCATGTTGGGCTTTATGACGATCTTCGCGGACATGGCGCCGGGGAGCAGGTCCGCGTACCTCTTCAAAGCCTCTCCGACCTTAGTCTCTATCTCAGAGACCGAATACGCCTTTATGATATCAAGCCTGAACGCCATACCCTGCCCTTCTCGCGATCTCGAGCACCTCTGTGGCCGCCTTCATCACGTCTTCGACCGAGATGGACTCCATGCACTCTTTGTAATTCTTATACAGGCAGACGTCCTCGTCGCAAGTCTGCCTGCATCTATAGTCCTTTTCGACGACCCTGTGTATGTTGCCGTAGGGGCCGGTCTCGTTGGACTTTGAGGGTCCGAATATCGCGACGGTCGGCGTACCCATGGCCGAGGCGAGGTGCAAAGGCGCGCTGTCGTTAGTGATGAAGAGGTCGAGCCGTGAGATGATCGCCGCGCCGGTCCGAAGATCGGCCTTTCCGGCGAGGTTCTCCGCCTTATGCCTCATCCGGGATATTATCGGCTCTATAAGCCCCTTTTCTTCGGGGGAGCCTGAAAAGAAGACGTCCGCGCCCTCTTCAATGAGCCTGTCCGCGACCTCCGCGAACCTCTCCGGGGCCCAGGATTTGAGAAGCTTTCTTCCGCCGGGGTGTATGCCTACCCTTATAGCGCCCTCCCCTCTGCCGAGCAGCGAGTCGGCCTTCGCGTACTCCTCTTTGGCAGGCAAGAGGCCCCAATCGACGGAGTCTATCTCGGCCCCCAGGTACCGCACAATGTCGAGGTGGTACTCGACCTTGTGCTTGACCGCCTCGAACGGGACGGTGTGCGTAAGGAGGAAGCCCCCGCCCGCGACGTCGTAGCTCACCCTGTATCTCGATCGCGCGGCATAGGCGAGGAGCGCTATGTCCCTTATGTCCGCCCGAGCCTCTATGACGAGGTCGTACCTTTTTTTCCGAAGCTCCCTCAAGAAACCGACGAACCCCTTCGCCCCCCCGTAGAACCAGAAGGCGTCGTAAGCGAGCACGAAGTCGACATAGGGGTTTTTCCTTAAAAGGTCTCTGGCCGCCGTGGAGGTGAGGAAGGTTATCTTCGCCTCCGGAAAACGCTCCCTCAAGGGCTTTAACACCGGCATGGTCATGATGACGTCGCCTATATAGGCGGTCCTTATGACCAGTATCTCCCTTATCTCTCCGTCGTCGAGGCGGCGGGTTCTTAAGAGGTTGAAAGGGGCCCACAAGGCATACCCGAGGAGGTCGGCGGCAAGGGTGGCTATCCTTTTCTTCCTGTTTATTATCTTGTAATACACCGGTCAAGGGCTCCAGGGTCGCTAAAAACCTTACACACCGCTCGAAAATGGCGGTAAGTTCATCCCGATATCATAAGATATTTCAACTAAAAATGGTAGAGGAATTAAGGGGGTTTACGGAAGGCTTGATATTTCAGTTGACTTTGAAGTGCGGCTCCGCGCGCCCACGGGGGGCTAGGTTCTATAGAGGCTTACCTTCCGCAACGCGCGAGCGCCAGAAGTCGAGGAGGGCCTTGAGGCCTTCTTCAAGGCCGCGTTCCGGGGCCCAGCCGAGGGCCTTGAGTCTCGTAGCGTCCCCGTAGACCGCCTTCACATCCGCCGGGCGGAACCTTTCAGGGTCCTGCACCACATCGATCCGGACGGTAGAGAGCGAAATAAGCCCCTCGACAATCTCCCGTATCCGCGTAGCCCTGCCGGAGCAGACATTGTAGACGGCGCCCGGAACCCCGCGCTCGATGAGTATCTCATAGGCCGAAACAACGTCGCTTACGTCCAGGAAGTCCTTCGCGGCCTCGATGTTGCCGACCGAAAGCGTCTTTTCGGCCTTGAGGCCGGCCTCTATCTCGGCTATCTGCCTCGCAAAGGCGGAACAGACGAAGAGGTCCGACTGTCTCGGCCCGTAATGGTTGAACGGGCGGCACCTTACGATATTGAGCCCCCGGCTCCTCCAGTACTGATAGGCGAGGAGGTCCTGCGTCACCTTGCTGACGGCGTAGGGGCTCAAGGGCCTCAACTCCGCCGTCTCTGTCACCGGGAGCTCGTCGGCGTCGCCGTACTCGTCCCCTGAGCCGATGTTCAGCACCCTCGCCTCAGGGGCGTATGCGTATACAGACTCAAAGAGGTTAAGCGTCGAGAATATATTGACCTCGAGCGTCCTTGACGGGGCCTTGAACGATATCGACGGGGCCGATAGCGCCGCGAGGTGGAAGACGACGTCGGGGCTTGTTCTGCCCACGAGCTCGGAGACAGCCTCCTTATCGAGGAGGTCGCAATGCACGAGGTTGAGGCCGTCGACCCCTTTAACGCACCCGGGGTCGTTCCCAAGGAGCGCGCCGGAGACCTCGTACCTGCCTTTGAGCCTTTCGGCAAGGTGAGAGCCGACGAACCCGGCTATCCCGGTTATGAGCGCCTTTTTCATTTTAGCTGGTCTTCCTTAAAGTTATCGGCCGGTCTCTCAACGAATCGAGCAGATAATAGCACATCTTGACGGGTTCGGCATTCAAAAAACCCGAGGAGAAGGCCTGCGTTCCGGCGAAAGCGGCGACGGGCTGGGAAAATATTTTCATTGCTTATATGAATAACGGTCCGTTGCCCTCGCGCTACTTCTTCTTCCTTATGAAGTTCATTATCCGCGAGGCGGCGCTTCTGGCGCCGAGCGGGACGTCTGCCCTGTCAATGAGCGCGCCCATGCAGAGCCTTGCCGCCTCCTTGCCCGTCGCCGCGTACTCTACCCTGAAGACCGCCTTTACGACTTCCTTGAGCCTCGGGTCGATATTCAAATGTACCTGCGGGTCGTCGGTGGGAAAGAACAGCGCGCCCTTCCCGTCGAACCCGTTCGTCGCGCAATCCTGGACCCTTATCACCTTGCCGTCCGCGGTCCAAAGCTCTATCCTCTTAAGTTTAATTATCGCACAGCCGTTCAGCGGGTCGAACCTCAAGGCCTTCGCGCCTTTGAACGGCTTAAGGTCGAATTCCATCTCCTTGACGCCGTCAAAATCTTCGAGCACCTTTAAGGCGGACTGACCTTCGCCGAACCCCTTGCCCGTATCCGCGAACAACTCGGCGAAGGGGACCGTATCGGCCATGGGCTCGAAGACAGCCCTTCCGTAGAGGTCCCTGTGATTGAGGATGACCTGGAGCCTCATGACGGATCGCCTGTAGGTGTCGAGCGCGGCGGACGCGTTATCCCTCTGATAAAAGTGCGTCCCGCTTATCCTTCTGACGCCGGCCCCCAAGGCTATGAGCGAGAGCCATAAGTCCCAGTCTTCCCAGCCGTAGACCATGTTCGAGTTGTAGCCGCCGGCCCTCTCCCAGTCGGCCTTTCTAAAAAACGCGCTGGGGTGAATGAGGTTCCGGACC
>JACREV010000242.1 GCA_016218095.1 Deltaproteobacteria bacterium
CGGCCCGCGCGGGAAAAGAGGGAGACCGTCGACTTGAGCTCCATTATCACGGGAACCGTCACGCTCTTCAGGAATTCCCCCGAGGGGTCGTCGATATCGGTCCGGACCGACGTAAGGGACGGGGTTTTCGTAAAGGGCGATCAGAGGCAGCTCGGGCAGGTCTTCTGGAACCTCTTTTTGAACGCCGCTCACGCGATGGAAGGCGGCGGCGCGCTCGCCGTATCCTCGAGGGTCGATTGGGCGGCAGAGCCCGAGGGGCGCTGTCCCTTTGCCGTCGTGGAGGTCGCGGACACCGGCAAGGGCATGAGCGCAGATCTTCTGGACAGGATCTTCGACCCGTTCTTCTCCACAAAGGACTTCGGCACGGGGCTCGGGCTCGCGATCGTCCACAGGATAGTCGAGAGCCACGGCGGAACGATATCGGTTGCGAGTGCCGTCGGAAGCGGCACGGTCTTCACCATCAGGATACCGGTGGAAACGCAGGGTGCGTTGAATTAGAGAGGCGGCAGATGGCGAAGCAGAAGATACTCATAGTAGATGATGAAAAGGACATGCGCGACTTCCTCGAGATCATGCTCCGGAAGGACGGGTACGAGGCGAGCGCTTTTGCGAGCCCGGACGCGGCGCTGGACTTCTGCAGGAGCGAAAAGGTCGACCTCGTCATAAGCGACATAAGGATGCCGGGGATGGGCGGAGTCGAGTTCCTCAAGGCCTTGAAAGACCTCGACCCGGACATACTCGTCATAATGATAACCGCGTACGCCTCGGTCGAGACCGCCATAGACGCGATGAAGTCCGGCGCGTACGATTACTTCACGAAGCCCTTCAATATCGACGAGGTAAGGATCAACATAAAGAAGGCGTTGAAACTCAAGAGCCTCGAGGAGGAGAACAGGCTCCTTAAGACCGACCTCAAGACAAAATACGGCTTCGCCAACATCATCGGCACGAGCCCCAGGATGGCCGAGGTCTACGGGTACATAATGAGCATAGCGAGGACGAAGACCAACGTCCTCGTGACAGGGGAATCCGGCACGGGCAAGGAGCTCGTCGCCAGGGCCATACACATGGAGAGTGAGAGGAAGGACGGCCCGTTCATCGCCATAAACTGCGGGGCGATACCCGAGAACCTCCTTGAGAGCGAGCTCTTCGGACACCAGAAGGGCGCGTTCACCGGGGCGGTGGCGAACAAGTCGGGTCTCGCCGAGGAGGCCAACGGGGGCACGCTCTTTCTGGACGAGATAACGGAGCTGCCGCTCCATCTCCAGGTAAAGCTCCTCCGGTTCATACAGGAGAGGAACTTTAGAAAGGTCGGGGGCACGACGGACATCTCGGTCGATATCCGCCTCATCGCGGCGACGAACAGGGACCCGGAGGCCGAGGTGAAGGCCTCTCGCTTCAGGGAGGACCTCTTCTACAGGCTGAACGTCATAAGGATAGATCTCCCGCCGCTACGCGAGAGGAAAGAGGACATCCCCATGCTCGCCCGCTACTTCATGGAGAGATACAGCAGGGAGCATGGAAAGAACATAAAGAAGATATCAGAGGAGGCCCTCAAATGCCTGATGGCTTACGACTACTCGGGCAATGTCCGGGAGCTTGAAAACCTGATGGAGAGGGCCGTGACCCTCGAGACCACCGAGACCGTGACCGTCGAGGCGCTCCCCCCGGCACTGAAGGAGAGGGCGTGCGCGCTCCAGTCCTTGCAGGCGGTCCCCATGGCATGCGGGGAGAGGGGGCCGGAGGGCGCCGTGGACCTCGAGAAGACCGTCGAGGAGTTCGAGAAGGCGATTATAATGGACGCGCTCAAAAAGACCGGGGGCGTCAAGAAGCGGGCCGCGGAGCTCCTTGGCCTGTCTTTCAGGTCCATGAGGTATAAACTCAGCAAATATGACATCCCCGAATAGGCCCCTTTCCCGCGCCCTTGCCGCCCTTTTTGTTGCGGCGCTCGGCGCGCTCATCCTCGTCATCTCATACCAGAAACAGCACTGGGATACAGACATCCTCTGGGCGTTAAAGAGCGGCGAATGGATACTCGACCGCTTCGAGGTCCCGAAGACCGACCCGTTCTCGTACACGTTCGGCGGCAGGCCCTGGGTGGACTTCACATGGGGATTCCAGGTGCTCTCAAGGGTCTTTTACTCGTATCTCGGGGAGTGGTCGGGTCTGTACGTCCTGCAGGCGTCCCTCATCTCCGCGACTTTCGCCTTCATGTACGTGACTCTAAGGCGTACGATCAAGGGCATCTGGCCCGCAATCGCGCTCCTGTACCTCGCGTTCATCACCGCGCACACGAGGTTTCTCATAAGGCCGCACCTCTTCGAGTACTTCTTCGTCTCCCTCTACTTCATGCTCTTTACGCTCTACGAGAAGAATGGCAGGACAGCGTACCTCTACGCCCTGATACCGCTTCAGGTCGTATGGGTCAATGTACATTCGAGCGCGGTGCTCGGGCTTTTCATGGCGGGCTCGTATGCCGCGGGTGAAGTTATAGACGCTCTCCGCGAAAGAAGGTTCAGGCGCTCCCTTGAGGGTGATATAAAGAGGTATTCATTTATTACAGCGGTCCTCCCCATCGCCGCGCTCCTTAACCCTTACGGGCTCAAGCTCGTCGTCTTCGCGTTCATCCACAACAGCGTGGACAACAAGGACGCATTAAGGCACATCGGCGAGTGGATGAAGCCTCACGTCAATGAGCTGTTTTTCTACTTCTATCCTTTCCCGCTGGACCGCTTCGCCTTCACCGTGCTCGCGGGCTTAACGGCGCTCTTTATCCTGCTGAACTTGAGGAAGCTCAAGGCGAGGTCCGTCTTCCTCATGGCTGCGGCTCTCTACATGGCGATATCCCACGTGAGGTGGATCGCGCTCTTCGCCTTTTTCGCGGTCCCGGTCATCGCGCTGAACTTCGCCGGGGCGCTCGAAGAGAAGAAAGACCGGCCAATACTCAAGACAGCCGCCTTTCTGCTCTCGCTCTTCCTTGCGGGCGCGATCGTCTCCGAGGTGGCGAGCGCGGACTTCAGGAGGCACTTCGGCCTCGGCCTTAACGAAGGGCAGTTCCCCTCAGGGACCGTGGGCTTCATGAAAAGGAACAGGATCAGGGGGAACATCTATAACGATTACGTCTTCGGGGGATACCTCATAAACGAGTACCCTGAGGTAAAGGTCTTCATAGACGGCAGGACCCCTACCGTCTATTCGCCCTACTTTTACTGGACCAGCAGGCTTGTGAACGACAGGAAGCTATGGGACAAGCTCGTGGAAGAGCACTCGATAGACATGGCGCTCGTGAAGCTTGAGAGCCCTTTTTGCGGCGAGCTCCGCAAAAACGACGGGTGGGTCCCGGTGAGCTTCGACCAGTCGTCAGTCCTCTTCCTCAAGAAAGGAGGCCCTTTCAACGAGATAATCTCAAGGCACGGGTTCAAGGAGCTTGACCCTTGTTCGGACTCATCCAAGTTCACGTTGCCCGATGATACTGATAAGCTCAAGACCATAAGGCTCGAGCTTAAGAGGGCGCTCGAAGAAGGGGCCGACGAGTTCGCAAGGCCCCACAGGATATTGGGTCTTGTCGACCTGAAGCTCGCCGGGGAGTACCTCGAAGAAGGGGCCTCTGAGCTCAAAAAGGCCTCAGAGATCGCCATGGACGCCGACACCTGGTACGACTACGGGACGGTCCTCGGGAGGCTCAAGAAAAAGGAAGAGGCGGCTGAGGCGTTCAAGAACGCCATAGGCGCGAACAAGGAATTCAAGGACGCCTATCTTGGACTCGGGCTCGCTTACCGCGACATGAATGAGCACAAGGAGGCCGTCTGCTATTTAAAGGAGTACATTACGATGGCCGACGACAAGTCCGACCCGGAGGCGTACAGGGCTCTCGGGCTCTCGTACTTCGAGCTCTCTAAATTCGAGGAGGCGGCC
>JACREV010000243.1 GCA_016218095.1 Deltaproteobacteria bacterium
GCGAGCGAGCCGGGGTAGATTAGACCGCTTGCGCTCGGCGCGCAAACAACCGGGACCTGAGAGCCGTGGGTGGGGGAGGAAGAAAGCGCTCGGAGCCATGCGAAAAAGCGCGCGGAGCGCGCAAAAAGGCTTCAGGCAGAGAATTCGAATAAGCCGGACAAGCGCATATCGGGTCACGAATCAAGGGTTCAGGTTGCTGAACCCTTAGCGAAATTGACACAGGGCGTCAGAACACAGCGGACCAAGGCGCGACGAAGGCGAGGAAGGAGGCGTACTCTGTTGTACGCCGCAGTGACGAGCCGAGGAGCAACGCAGGTATGCGAAGTTATGACGCCCTGTGCCTACCTCCCCATCCTCCTCTCCCCGAGCGCCGTCTTAACCGTCCGGAGAAGGCTCCCGAGCGAATAGGGTTTTTGCAGGAACCTGAAACCCTTTTCGACCATCGTCGGCCACTGGGTCTTCATGTCCAGGAAGCCGCTCATAAGGACGACCGCGGCCTTCGAATTCCTCGCCGCTATGTAGTCGGCGAGGTCGAAACCGGTCCTGTCGGAAAGAGATATGTCCGAGAGCACGATGTCGAAGGCCCCGCCTTCCTTATCGAAGATATCTATCGCGTCTTTTACCCTGGCGGCCTCGGCGACAGAGTAGCCGTGCTCCTGGAGGGCCGTTTTGGTGAAGTCCCTGACCTTGAGGTCGTCCTCGACAAGGAGCACCCTCTCCCCGCTCCCGTTGAGCTCGCCCGGCGCGTGAGCCCGCTCCGGGCGCCTTTTCTCGATCACCGCCGGCATATAGACAAGGAAAGTCGTCCCCTTTCCCGGCGCGCTGTCAACAGATATCCACCCCCCGTGCTGTCTCACTATCCCGTATACTACGGCGAGCCCGAAGCCCGTCCCCTTGCCCGGCTCCTTGGTCGTGAAAAAGGGCTCGAATATGCGGGCGGCGACCTCCTTTTCCATGCCGGTCCCGGTATCCCTTACCGTAATACGGACAGCCTCGCCGGGTTTTGAGCCCGGCATGAGCCTCGACTCATCGGCAGATACGACGACGTTTTCGGTCTTTATGAAGAGCGTCCCGCCGCCGGGCATCGCGTCCCGGGCGTTGACCGCGAGGTTCATTATCACCTGCTCCAGGTTCCCCTCGTCCGCGTTGACGTTCCACACGCCGGGCTCGAGCTCGGTCGAGATGGATACCTCCTCGCCTATGAGCCTCGATATCATTATGAGGAGGTCCTCTATGACCTTGTTGACGTTCAGGGGAACAAGCTCGAAGGGATGGCCGCGGCTGAAGAGCATGAGCTGTTTCGTGAGCTTCGAGGCGAGCATTACCGAGAGTATTATCCCGTCTATCCTCTGGTACAGGGGGTCGGATTTATCAAGGTCCTCCAACGCTAGCTCGGCATTCCCCCTTATGGCCGTAAGGACGTTGTTGAAGTCGTGGGCGATGCCGCCGGCGAACCTGCCTATCGCCTCCATCTTCTGGGCCTGGTTTATCTGGGTCTGGAGCAGTTCCTTTTCCTTTTCAGCCCGTTTCCTCTCGGTTATGTCCCTTATGGTGCCGGTAAAGTTTACCTGGCCGCCTATGGTGAAGCTGTTGACGACGAGCTCTATGGGGAATATCTCGCCGTTCTTGCGCAAGCCCTCGAGCTCCACCACCTTCCCCTGTATCGTGCTTATCCCGGTCTCGAGGAACCACTTGACCCCCTCCTTGTGGCGCTGCCTGTACTGCTCAGGCATTAGCCTTATGAGTTCCATGCCTATGAGCTCGGCCCTCTTGTATCCGAATATCGTCTCCGCCGACGGGTTGCAGTCGATTATCCTGTCCTCGGCGTCAGACACTATCAACCCGTCGAAGGCGGTGTTGTGTATCTGCCTGTACCTGCGCTCGCTCTCCTTAAGGGCCCTCTCGGTCCTCTTCCTCTCGGTTATGTCCTCTCCGGAGCTCAAGGTCCCCGTTATCCTCTCGTCCTCCCTTAGGATTATGTTGTGCCAGAGTATCGTCCTCTCCTCGCCGGTCCTGGTAACGACCGGGTTCTCGAAATACCCCTCTGCCTCCGCCTCGCCGGAGACAAGCCCGGCGTATACGGCCCTCACCTCGCCCCTCATCCGCTCAGGGACGAAGTGGAACCAGTCCCTGCCGGCAAGCTCCCTCTCGGAGTAGCCGAGTATGTCGCACCCGCGCTTGTTCATGAGCTTTATCTTGCCCGACTCATCGAGGACCATGACCATGACCCCGGCTATATCGAGGTATTTATGAAAGTTGTCCCGCTCCCTCTTAAGCTCCTGTTCCGCCTCCCGCCTCATCCTGACCGTATTAAGGACAGGCCTGAAGAGGAAGAAGTACAGGGAGGGGACGAGGAATATCATCAGGAGGACCGGGTCGAGCAGTATTATCAACAGCTCCCTCTCCCGAATCTCCAACGGCAGAATGAAATAGAATACGACCATCACCAGCGCCTCGGCGAAAAAGACCGAGACCGCGGTTATGAGCATGATGTGGAGCGGGGAGTAGAATATAACCTGTGAAAGGTTGCGCCCGAGCGCCTTCCGTTCTTTCCTGTCGTTTCCCATTGGGTCCCCTTCCGTGGCCCGGCGTTTCAAGTCCCTCTCATTAATTATACCGTAAAAGGATTTTTGCAGGCGAGGCCCGGCGTTCGCGGTGTGATTTGACGGCTGGTCGGCTTGACACGGCGGGAATCCTTGATAGAGTCTCAAAAGATACTAACCCCGATACGGAGGCCTTTTATGAAGAAAACGACCCTGCTCATCGCAGGTCTTTCCATCGCCTTGCCCGCTTCGTCTCTCGCATACCCGAACGGGACGCCGCAGTATGTGACCGACGCCGCGCCGTTTTGCGCCTCCTGCCACTCATCCGTAAAGGCCGAGTACATGCCGGAGTTGCCGCCTGATCTGGCGGAAAAAGAGCTCCCCGAGGCGAAGCACTACGGGATGGTCCGCATGGGGGCCCCTCCGTCGCCTTACATCGAGCTTACGAAGGATGAAAAGGAGAGGCTCATAAAGGCCGCAAAAGAAATTGACGCGAACTCGAGGGTTACGGTATCGGCGCCGGGCAAGACGAGCCCGGGGTCTGAGATAAAGGTGACCGTCTCGGCCAGCGGCGGCAACGGCCCGGTGATAGGGGTCATGCTTGTAGACAGCGCCCTCCGGTACCAGGCAAGGCCCATAGCCTCCGAGGGGTGGCTTGTTACAGCCGAGCCCGAGGTAAAGGGGCAGGACGGAAAAAAGCAGACGGACTGGCTCGATAAGCGCAGGAAAGGCGCGCCCAGGAACTTGAGTTTCGTTCTCATTGAAAGGCAGAGGTCCGACCCCGCTAACGGAGTCTACCCCGAGGGGACGATCGTCTTTACCTTGAAGGCCCCGGCCAAGCCAGGCGCTTACACGGTCACCGCCGCGCTCCTCTACGGGACCGAGAACACCGACAAGGCGGGTTTTTTCCAGAGGCCTTCGGGGAGGATACTGTTTTCAGAGGAAAAGACCGTGATGGTCGAATAAAAAAAACGCGCCC
>JACREV010000244.1 GCA_016218095.1 Deltaproteobacteria bacterium
AGGGTCGTATGGGTTGTGCGGCTGCAGGTAATGAATAAATACGAAGCTGTCCGCATCGAGGTTCTCCTCTATCCAGGCGGCCGCCTCGTCGGTAAGTTTTTCCGCGGGGACCGAGACCACATGCTCGGTAGTGACGCCGTACTCGAGGAATATCTCTCTGAAGACGTCAAAGCCCCTGTCCAGGCCGAATGCGCGCGAGAAGAAAGGATTGGCGGAAAAGCCTGCCGTCCTGAAGAGGCTGGTCCTGAATATCTCCGGCATCGTCGCCGCGTCAACGGGGAGCTTCCCCCTCGCCACGACCCCATGGCTCTCCGGGTATCGTGAGCTCAAGAGCGAGCAGAGGGAGGCTATCGTGTACGGCGCCTGGCTGAAGGCGTTCTCAAAGATCACCCCGTCGCGCGCCAGAGCGTCTATATTCGGGGTTGTGCGCCTCTCGTGCCCGTAACAGCCGAGCCTCCTTGCCTGAGCGGCGTCTATCAGGCAGAATATGACCCTTTTCCTCCCGCGGCTGTCCTTACCTTTCGTGTCCCTTGCCGCCAGAGAAAACCCGCCGGAGAACTCCCATCTGTGGGACGGCCTGAAGACCCCCAGGTCTTCCTTCTCGTTTTTTATCATGAACTGGTGCATCTGGCTGTGGTAGTCGTACACATGGCCCTTGATGGAGCGGATGGCCGCCTCGATGAAATATTGGCCCCCGAGGAGCCTGATGTCGCTCAGCATGACATTAAGGAGCCCGGCTCCGTCAAGGCTTTTTATCCCTATCTTTTCGATCTCCGTGTTCGTGCCGAAGCACCAGACCCCGTCCGACCTCAGTATGGCGATGCCGCAGACCAGGGACTGAAGGGGCCTGTCGGCTTTGAAGCAGACCTCGAGCCTGATCGGCTCGCCGGTGTTGAAAACATATCTTTCCTCCCCGCCCGCGCCGAACATCCTGACGGAGGTTATCTCGGCCTCCCGGGTCCCCATCCTTTTGCCTGTCCCCGAAGGCCCTTCAGTGGGTCCGTCGTCGGCCGTTTCACAAGACCCGGCGTCCTCCTGCCGTTCGCCCGCCCCGTCCTCATCCACGGCCCCGGCGGCGGAATTCGCCAGGTCGTTTTGCATGAGGAGCGTAGAGTTCTCGCTTTCCATCACCTTCTGCTTGTACGCCTCGGTGACCTCCACGGACCTGCCCGAGGCCTTCACCACCCCGTATTCGAGCCACATCGCCTCGTCGCACCACTGCTCGACCGTCTGCAGGCTGTGGGTCACGAAGAGTATGGTCTTGCCCCTCCTCTTGAACTCGTCCATCTTGGCCTTGCATTTGTGGACGAACTCCTCGTCCCCTACCGCGAAGACCTCGTCTATGAGGAGTATGTCCGGGTCCACGTTGACCGCAACGGCGAAACCGAGCTTCGAGTACATGCCGGAGGAATACGTCCTCACGGGCTCGTTGATGAAGTCCCGCAGTCCGGCGAAATCGATTATCTCGTCTATCTTTCTGTTTATCTGCTTTTTCGTAAGCCCGAGGAGCATGCCGTTTATGTAGATGTTCTCCCTGCCGGTGAACTCCGGGTGGAACCCGGCCCCGAGCTCGATGAGCGCGGACACCTTGCCGTTGACGCTCACCTCCCCTTCATCCGGCCTTATGATACCCGCGATGATCTTAAGGAGCGTGCTTTTCCCGGAGCCGTTCTGGCCTATGACCGCATAGGTGGACCCTCTCCTCACCTTAAGGTCCACTTCACTTAGGGCCCAGACGAGGCCCGGGGCCTCGGGCCTTTTATTCCAGAGCCCGCGGACGATGTACTCCTTTATCGTGATGGCGTTGTTGCGCCTGAACCTCTTGGAGACATGGCTTACGTCTATGGCGTGCATCAGACCTCTTCCGGGAAACCGTCTTTGAGTTTGCTGAAGGTCAGCACCCCGAGCATGAAAAGGACGATGGAGACCGTTATCATGTTTGTAAACGCCTCAAGGGAAGGCATTTTATTGTACAGGAATAAGTCCTGGTACGACACGGCGAAATAGGAAAAGGGGTTGAGGTACAGGAATACCCTGTACTTCTCCGGCACTACGGACTGGGGGTACATTATCGGCGTCAGGAAATACCATATCTGTATGATGTTGGGTATCAGGTAGATGAAGTCCCTGAACTTGACGGTCACCGAAGAGACGATAAGGGCCGCACCGAAAGCGAAAAAGAACTGTATGAGGACGAGGACCGGGAAAAGCAGGAGCGGCGCGCCGACCTTTACCTTTAAAATGAAAAGGAGGGCAAGCAATATGGGGACGCTGAAAAGAAAGTTCATAAGGTTGGAGGCGACGAAGACAAGCGGGAATATCTCCATCGGCATGGCTATCTTTTTGATGATCCCGCCGTTAGCGAGTATCGAGTTGGAGGCCTCGTTGACCGTCGAGGAAAACCATATCCACGGCAGCATGCCGCTTAAAAGAAACACGCTGTAGTTCTCCATCTGGACCTTCATGTAGATGGAGAATACGAGGACGTAGGTGAGCATGGCGAGGAGCGGGTTGAAGAACGACCACAGGAATCCGAAGAAAGTGCCCCTGTAGCGCGCCTTCAGCTCCTTTGCCACGAGCATCCAGATGAGGTTGCCATAGCCGAATATCCTGGAGAAATCCTTGACGATATACAATATGCTATGCATTTGCCGGCAGTGTGCGAAGAAAGGGACGGATATATAAGGGCTTTAAAAGGTTCATTTCCTCTCGAAATCGTCGTCAAAACGTACTATGTCCTCTTCCTCGACATATTCCCCGTTCTGCACCTCGATGATCTCAAGAGGCGTATCCAACGGGTTCTCGAGCCTGTGCTTAACGCCCCTTGGGATGTAGGTCGACTGGTTTATGGCTATGTCGACCACCTCCTCGCCCCTCTGGACCCTCGCGGTCCCTGTGATGACGACCCAGTGCTCGCTCCTGTGCTTGTGGAGCTGGAGGCTCAAGCGACGGAGAGGCTCGACCCTGATCTTTTTTATCTTGTACCCCTCTCCCTGCTCAAGGAGGGTGTAAGACCCCCAGGGCCGCTCGACGGTCCTGTGGAGCTCGTGCTCGATGTATTTTTTCGCCTTGAGGATATTGACTACGTCCTTGACCTCCTGGGCCCTGTCCTTGGGACAGACGAGCGTAGCGTCAGGGGTGTCCACCAGTATGAAGTCCTTGAGTCCAATCGTCGCAACGGCCCTGTCACAGCCGAAGATGATCGAGTTCTCGGAGCCTATATCCACGACCCGGCCCTTTATGATGTTGCCGTCTTTGTCGGGGTCGAGTATCTCGGAGAAAGACGACCATGTGCCCATGTCCGACCAGGGGAATGCCGCGGGTATGACGACCACGTCCTTCGCCTTCTCGAGTATGCCGTGGTCTATGGAGACGTCCTTGAAGGAGCGATAGGCCTCGGCGACCTCCGCCGGGCTTGTGGCGGCGGCAAGGCCCCCGTAGACGTCCGGCAGATAGGCCTTTATCTCTTCGAGTATCCTTCCGGCCTTCCAGAGGAATATGCCGCTGTTCCAGAAATAGCTGCCGTCGGCGAGGTACTTCCTCGCCCTTGTTATATCCGGCTTCTCGACGAACCTGTCGACGGGCTTTACCTGGAGCCCGTTGATCCTGCATACGGTCTTTTTCCCCGCCTTGATGTATCCGTACCCGGTCTCGGGCGAGGTGGGGACGATCCCGAAGGTGACGAGGTGGCCCTCGGATGCCGCGGCTATCGCGGCCTCAAGCGCCGCCCTGAAAGATTTACCGTCCTTTATTATGTTGCCGTTCTTGTCGGGGTCGAGTATCTCGGAGAAAGACGACCATGTGCCCATGTCAGACCAGGGGAAGTCCGCGGGGATGACGACCACTCCCTTCGCCTTCTCGAGTATGCCGTGGTCTATGGAGACGTCCTTGAAGGAGCGATAGGCCTCGGCGACCTCCGCCGGGC
>JACREV010000246.1 GCA_016218095.1 Deltaproteobacteria bacterium
AGGATAATGCCGATACCTTTCGAGGACCGGAAAAAGATGGCCGAGGTGCTTCCGTTCGAGCTCGGGGGGCTCCTTCATATCGATGTCAAGGAGGCGGTCATCGACGGCGTGAACCTCGGGGACGGCAAGGCCCTTGCCGTCGCGCTTGAGAAGGCATACTTAAGGGACTACCTCGCGGCGTTAAAAGACCTCGACCTCGAGCCTTTCTGGGCCGGCGTGCCGGTCCTCTCAATGCCGGCGCTTTTAAAGGGGGAGGGGACAAAGGCGTTCGTCAACAGGGACTCGCTTGTCGTCGCCGAGGGAGGCCGCCTCAAGTTCTTCAAGCCCTTCAAGAGGCTCGAAGGCGTAAGGCTCGCATCGGCCTATCTCGAGGCGGAATCCGTCAAGATCGACGAGGCGTTCGTGGCCGATTGGGCGGTGGAGAGTGCGGCTGAGATGTTGCCGTGGACAGATACGGTAAAGGGGATAGAGCCACCCGGCGGGTACCCTGCCGAAGGCTCGGCCATACTCGCTCTCTCTCTTGCGCTTAAAAGCGGCGGGATCAACGAGACGATAAATTTCAGAAAAGGGGAGTTCGAGTACACGAGGGAGAAGACGGCGGCAAGAAAGAGGCTAAAGGCGGCCTCAGCCGCCGTCCTTTTCCTGGCGCTCCTTCTTGTGGCCGATATTTATATAAAGTACCTGGGGGCGTCAAGGGAGCTCTCCGCCTATAACGAAGCCATGCGGGAGTCGTACCTGGGGCTTTTTCCGGCTGAAAGGAACGTCGTCGACCCCCTCTACCAGCTCGAGGCGAAGATGAAGGCCTTGAGGGACGAGGCGGCCGTATTGGGGGAAGGGCCCTCTGTCCTCGACATAATGAATACCCTCGCCCGCTCCGGAGGAGAGTTGAAGGTAAGGTTCAGCGAGCTGTCCATTACACGGGAAAGGGTCACGGCAAAGGGAGAGGCCCCGTCATTCGAGGCCGCCGGCTCTTTGAGCCGGAGGCTCGCGTCGGAGCCGTTATTCAAGGAGGCGCGCGTCTCGGACGTAAAGGCAAGGCAAGGCGGAGGCGCGGTCTTTTCCATTTCGGCTACGCTCAGATGAGGATGGACCTCGACATAAAGGCGTTTCTGGAAGAACGGCTCAGCCGCTTGAAGGCCATGCCGCGCGAGGATGCGCTTAGGTCGATCATCTGGACCGCCGCGCCCCTGATAATCGTCGGGCTCCTCGCCGTCGTATACTCAGGATACTCACGCGCAAGGGGGCTTGCCCTTGACAGGAAGGCCGAGATGGAGAGGTTCGCCGTGCTCAGGTCAGAGTATACGGGGGAAAAAGCGAGGATAGACGGACTCTCTAGAAAGGCCTCTGCCCCGGACGCATCCGTCGTGTCGGTTGTCGAGGCGCTCGCGCAAGGCATAGGCATAAGGGGCAGGATAGTATCGTTAAAGCCGCTCGGCGAGAGCGCGGCCGCGGGGTACATTCAACGCGAGGCGGAGGTCAGGATAGAGCGGGTGGACCTGAACCAGCTCGTCAACTTCCTCTTTCAGGCTGAAAACGGGAGGTACCTCCTCGCCATAAAGGAGTTCTCGATGAAGTCGAGGTTCGAAGACCCCGATCTCTTCGACGCGACCATGAGGCTCGCCCATGTAACAAAAGCCCCGTCATGAGGCCCGGCCGGACAAGGGCTTTCTAAGCTGGCGTATTATGAGGGTCGTAATGAAAATCCCGGAGCTTATCATGATGAATATCGGACCTGGCGTCATCGCGTAAAGGCGTGAGATGTATATGCCGATAGAGGCCGCGGCGACCCCGAAGACGACGGAGCCCGTCATGAAGGAGCGGAGCGACCGCGCGATGTTCTTTGCGGACGCCGCCGGTATTATGACGAGCGAGCCCATGAGGAGCGCTCCTACGAACCTGATGCCGAGGGCGACTGCGAGGGCGAAGGCGAGGAGGTAGATGAACTCGAGCCTCTTATTTCTTATCCCGATGGACTGGGCCATCTCCTCGGATACCATGTTGAGGGTGAGTTTCTTGTATATGGAGAGTATGAGGACTATGAGCAGGACCGAGAGCGTTATGGAGAAGACGGACTCCGCCACGGTAAGGTCGGTTATGTTCCCGAAGAGCGCTTCGATGAGGTCGTGCTCGGGCATCACAAGCGCGCCTGCGGCGAGAGAGGCCGTAAAGAAGACGCCGACTATCGTGTCGAGCGACAGGGAGCTCCTGTACTCTATGATCCAGATGCCGACGACCGTGACGAATAGGAACGCTATCGCCCCGATGAACGGGTTGAACTGGAAGAGGAGCGCAAGGGCCATGCCGGGCAGGGCCACGTGAGAGAGCGCGTCTCCAACGAGGGCCATCCTTTTAAGGATCGCGAAAGAGCCCAGGAGGGACGCGCTTGCCGCGACGAATGCCGCTACTATCATCGGGAGGAGGATGTTTTCCATGGTTTTTAAGTCTCGTGCCTGTGGTCGAAGAACGCCCCTTCGCCCCCGTAGAGGGCGAGGAGCTGTTCGGAGCTCAATACCTCTTTCGGGGCCCCGAAGCAGAGGTTCTTTCTGTTCAGGCAAAGCACCGTCTGGGCGTGCCTGTAGACGACGTTCAGGTCGTGAGAGACGAGTATCACGGTGAGCCCGATGTTCTTCTGGAGGTGGTAGAGCATCTTGTAGATGGATTCCTGCCCCGCTATGTCTATGTCGGCGGTGGGCTCGTCGAATATGAGGACGTCAGGGGACCCGAGGACCGCCCAGGCGACAAGGACCCTCTGCCTCTGCCCGACCGATATCTCTCCGAAGCCCTTCCTGAGTATCTCGTGGTCCAGCTGGACGAACGCGAGCGTCTCGGCTATCTTCTTATCCGTCGCCTCAGCCCCCCGGAGCCTGAAGAACTCCCGGACCGTGAGGGGCACGTCGGTCTCTATGTCCATCCTCTGGGGGACGTAGCCGGTTTTTATCCCCGGCGACCAGGCTATCTCGCCCCTGTGGGGGATGAGGCCTATGAGGGACTTTATAAGGACGGTCTTGCCGGCGCCGATGGGGCCGATTACGGCGAGGACCTCGCCTTTCTCAACGTCGAAGCTCAGGTCCTCGATGACCTTTGCCCCTCCGAACTCGATATTCAGGTTTTTGACGGTCAGTACCTTCATAGCCCTACCTGCATCCCTCGCAAAGGCCCATGAACTCGAGCGTATGGTTCAGGACCTTGAAACCCTTTGACTTCATTATCTCGCGCTCGTATTTTTCGAGCTCTCCCTCGAGCTCGACGTCCTCGACCCTCTTGCACCCCATGCAGATGAGGTGGTGGTGGTGGCTGCCGAAGACGACCTCGTATCTCTTTACGCGCTCGTGGAGGAACTGTATCTCCTGGACGATGCCCCTCTCTTTGAGGAACGTGATCTCCCTGTAGACTGTGGTCTTGTTCGCAGGGACCCTCCGCCTTTCAAGAGATTCGAGCAGCCCCTCGGCTGAAAGGGGGAGGTGGGTATTGAGGAGGACCTCTATTATCGACCTCCTTGCCCTGGTTATCCTGAAGCCCCCTTTCGAGAGCTCAGCGAGTATCTCTCCGAGCGCCTTCATATAGGGCATATTAATGCAACTTAGTTGCAACAGTCAATAAAAATCCGCTTCTCCCCGGTTTTTTTGTCCCTCTAATCGTGTTTTAATATTGTAGGGTTTAGGATTTCTAATAAGAGTATAACAGATGCGGAGGTGTTGATACCGCTCAAGGGCGCGTACCTGGCCGGGTTACAAAGTCCGGCGTTTATCACAATCCCTTTACTGGCGGTTTAGACTTTGTTATACTACAGCGGCCCGGCGTATTCCGAAGATTTCTTCGGAAAATCAAACCCTTGTGGACGCCGAATGAGCAACCGGTCGACTCGTTGAAAATAAAGGTCTGGGATATACCGACGCGCCTTTTCCATTGGCTTCTGGTAACCGCGTTTGCCGGTGCCTTTTTAAGCTCCCACGGGGACAGGTTCCTCGAACTGCATACCTCTCTCGGATATATAGCCCTCGGGCTCGTGGTCTTCCGGGTCCTCTGGGGGTTCGCGGGCAACGAGTCCGCGAGGTTTTCAGGGTTTCTCCGCGGCTGGCGGAAGGTCAAAGGCTACATCTCTTCGGCCGCGCGGCTCCGGCCCCCGAGGTATCTCGGCCACAATCCCGCGGTCGGATGGGTCGTGCTCCTGATGCTCGCCATGGTCGCCGGAATCGCCGTATCCGGCATCGTCACCTACGGAGGCGAGGAGAACAGGGGGTTCTGGGCCGGGGTCTTCAGCTTCGAGGCCGGGTATAACGCGAGGGTCGTCCACGCGCTCCTCGCCGATCTCGCGATAGCGGTAGTGGTCATTCACGTATGCGCGGCGCTTTTTCACGACTTTCTTCTCAGCGAGAACATAATCGTCTCCATGTTCACCGGGACCAAGGAAGACGAGGAGACCTACGCGGAGAGGGTCTCTCACATAGGGCCGCACGAGAGACGCTCGGTACTCCGGCTAGTCGTATGGATGACAGCGGCGCTAATGGGAGGGCTCGCGCTCTTGTACTTGAGGCCGGCCGGCAGGACGGATTTCCTCCACGCGCCACAGCCGAAAGTAGTCGACGACAAAGGCTTCGCCGCCGAGATGAAGGTCAACGCGACATGGCTGGAAGAATGCGCGGGGTGCCATAACGCCTTCCACCCGACACTCCTGCCGGCAGAGTCCTGGAAGAAGGTGATGCGGGGGCTTGACGACCACTTCGGGGAGGCCGTCGAGCTGGACGCGGCGGCAGCGGTTGAGATCGAGCGGTTCCTCCTATCGGCCTCGGCCGAGAGGTCGACGACAGAGGCGTCGAGGAAGCTCTTGAGGTCGCTAAAGGGTCTTCCGGCCACTGACAGGATAACAGACATACCGTACTGGAAGGCGAAGCACGCGGATATCGACGAGCAGGTGTTTAAAAGGAAGTCGGTCGTAAGCCAGTCCAACTGCATCGCCTGCCATCCCGGGGCGGAACTGGGGTCCTTCGAGGACCATGACATAGCGATACCTGAATAATGCAACGGGGGAGGGAGAGGATGAAACGAGGTCTATTGTCCATTATCGCCCTGACGGCGCTTCTGGTCTCAAGCAGCGCTTGGGCGGCGCTGAGCCTGGATATGCAGGCGCTCCTTGAGAAGTACCGGAAGGAGGCTGATGTAAAGTCCTTCAGCGCGGAGGATGGCAAAAAATTCTTCGCGACAAAGCGGATGCACTCGAAGGGGGAGGAGCGCTCATGCGCAACCTGCCACACCTCGGACCCGAGGCAGAAGGGCAAGACCGTAGTCGGCAAGGTCATAGAGCCGATGGCGCAGTCGGCGAACAAGGAGCGTTTCACGGACCCGAAGAAGGTCGAGAAGTGGTTCAAGCGCAACTGCGAGTGGGTCCTCGAGAGGGAGTGCACGCCGAAGGAAAAGGGCGATTTCATACTATACATGACTTCTATTTAACCAAGGAGGATGAATGAAGACTACCCGTATCCATAAGACTTTGATAGCCGCCGTGTTGGGAGTAGCCCTTGCGGCAGGCGCAAACGCTTACGCCGACGGCGACGACAGGGACCACGACCACGGGGGCGAAAACCACGCTCGCTACAAGACCGTTGAAAACCAGCTTTACAAGCAGGAGTGCTCCGCCTGCCATTACCTCTATCTCCCGGGGCTCCTCCCGGCTCGCTCCTGGGAGGCGCTGATAAAAGGTTCGGACAAGCACTTCGGAGAGAACCTCGCCCTCGACGAGGGCACATCCTCCGAGATACTGGGATTCCTCAAGGCCAACTCCGCCGAGAAGACGAATACCGAGTGGTCGAATAAGATCATGAAGAGCGTCGGGTCGTCAACCCCGACGAGGATAATGGACGTGCCCTGGGTCATAAAGGAGCACAGGGAGGTCAAGGACGCCTTCAAGAGGCCGTCTGTCGGGAGCGCCTCCAACTGCGGGGCCTGTCACACCAGGGGGCATGAGGGGGACTTCGAGACCGTAAAGGTGCCCAAGTAAAAAGCCTGTAATATCAATATGGCGCGGCGCATAGTTGATACTCGGTATCATCTGTGCTCCGCGCCTTCTATTTTCCGACCCCGCCCCCGAGTTTTCTAAGGAGTGCTACCTCTATCCCCGTTCCTTCCAGGAGTTTCGCGAGCCTTTCCGGGTCCTCCTTTATGGTAAAGAACCTCGGGTCCTTGGAGAAGAACATCTCCCCCGTGACCTCGGGGGATGGTTCGTCGATGGGCGTAAAATGGACAGGTATGAAGAGGCGCGGCCGCATGATTTTGACCGCTTCGGCTATATCTTCCATCTTTATCGAGTAAGTGTTGTCGGCTATGGGGAGGATGGCGCAGTCTATCCCGGAAAGAGAGTCCATCTCCTCGGTCCTGCCGGTGTCCCCGGCGAAGTATATGGTCTCCCCCCTGAACTCGATCAAAAAACCGCACCCCTCGCCCTGCATGTGAAAGCCCTTTTCGGCGTACGCCGCAACACCTGTTACCCTTACCCCAGCAAGCTCTATCGTCTCTCCGACCTTTACCGTGCGCACGCCCTTTATGTCCGCAACGCAGTATTTGATGTAGCTGTCGTGGAAGGCGGCGAGTCTCGTCTTCTCCCCCCTTATGGGGGTTATGAATTCCGGGAGGCAGTGGTCCACATGGTGATGTGAGATGAGTATCAGGCGCGCCGCAGGCGCGCCCTCATCAAGCATGACCGGGTCGATGTAGATGACGGACCCGTCTTCGGATGTCATCCTCACCCCGGATTGGCCGAGCCACTCGTATTTTATGCCGTTCAGAGCTATGCTGTCCCTTAACATCATATCTCTCCCATTTCCTGTTCTGATATTAACAGAACTCTTTTCATAATAAATGACTTTTGTTAGACTGTGCGTTACCGATGTCTAATCTTCCTTTAATCTATCGGCTGTAAAATGTTTTCACAAAAATGGAGGGACTCATGAGCAGGGCAAAAATGATCTTTTCAGGGCTTCTCCTTGCGCTTTTCATGATATCCCCGGCGCTGGCCGGGATAGTGAACTCG
>JACREV010000007.1 GCA_016218095.1 Deltaproteobacteria bacterium
GCGGGAAGAACTGCTCATAAGGAATTACTGAGAGAGAAAGGATTAAAAGGAAGGAAAAATCAAATGGGGTTTGATACAGTCAAATAAACCCGAAGAGGTCATTATAACGATTTTTTGTTGTTTTTATCTCAACGCGCTACACAGGCAACGGCCTTATGCCCAGAGTATTTCGAAATAGCCTTACACTTCAGCCCCTTGCCAAAAATCCCTGGTAGTGTTAATATTTTCCGGCTCTTACGTCGATTTCCCCTATTATACTCAGTTTAAGGATATATGGACCCGGAATGCACTCTCTCCGGTGTCCGCCCCTTATAATGCTAAAGCGAGAACACATCCGGAATGCGGTAACAATAGCCGTCATATTCCTCGTGGGTGCGTATATACGCCTCATCCCGTGGGATAACTTCATCACCAGCGCGGGTATTTACTTCCTCGAGGCCGACAACTACGAGCACTTCAGAAAAGTCCTCATCCTCTTAAAGCAGTTCCCGAACATACCGGGGCACGACTTCTACATGGGCTTTCCGGTCGGCACCGGCAACATCTGGGCCCCGCTTACGGACTTCTCCTTCGCCGTCATAATAAGGGCCTTGTCACTGCTCCCGTCGGTCGAAGGGGACATAGCCTACATCCTCGCGGCGCTACCCCCGTTCGTTGGCACGCTCGCCGTCATCCCGCTCTACTTGTGGTGCAGGGAGACATTCGGGTTCAGGGCCGCTATCATCGCATCCGTCATATTCATAGCGCTCCCATCGCATATATTCACGACGGTCGTCGGAAGGCCCGACAACGAGCTCTTCGAGCCGATCTGGGCAGGGATCACGTTTTACCTCTACGCCATTGCGGCCTCGGAGGCCGAAAGGGGGGAGGCGTTCGGCAAGAGGCTCGCCGTATTGTCCGTGCTCTCTGGGCTCTCAGCCGCCGTCTCGCTCTTATATTGGAGGGGCGCCGTCATCTGGTGGTCGATACTCGGCCTCTATTCGTTCGTAATGGTCTTTGGTTGGTCCTTCCACGAGGGGAGGAGGTGGCTCGGCTTTTTCGTCTCGGGCGCGGTCGCCTTCCTTACGACGGCGTTCGTCATAGCGTTCGTACTCGTCTTCAACCCCTTCAGTTTGAAGGGCGGCACAGAGTTCAACGTGGTCTCGTGGTTCCATGTGATAGCCGCGCTTATCATTGTTGCGTCCTTGAGCGCCCTCGCCCTCGCCGTCTACCTTAAAAAGGAAAGGTCGGCGGGGCTTGGAAAGGCCGTGATCGCCGGGGTCGCGCTCCTCACCGCCGTTTTCATCGTCTTCGCCCTTGTCGCGCCGTCCTTTTTCAAGGGTATAATGGCGGGGCTCGGGGTCGTCGGAGGCGGGAACAAGTGGACCTCTACGATAGCCCAGTACAAGCCGCTTCTCTCCGATAGCGGGCGGTTCAGCATAAAGGCGCCGCTGGTGTTCTCGACCATATTCCTCTTCGTAAGCCCCGTAGTACTTCTCTCGCTTTCCAGGAAGTGGAGGCGCATCTCCGCCGCATCTCTCTTTTTTGTCTTCGCCGGGTGGGTGCTCCTTGCGGTCACGCTCGTAAACGGCAGGTATGAGAACGTATATACCTTGATAGTCGCCGCCACGGGCGGCGTCTTCTTGAGCTCCGTCGGAGGCCTGATCGAAGCGCGTATAAAAGGCGCGGGTGGCAAAGCCGCTGGGACAATAGCCGTCGTCGTGCTTATCGTCATAGGGCTTATGCCTTCGCTTTCCTTCTACAAGGGCCTTTCGCATACCGGGCCTTTCCTCATCGCCGGAGACCTCGAAGAGACGCTCTTCTGGGTCAGGCACAACACCCCGCCGACGAGCAATTACCTCGAGCCCCAGAAGAAACCCGAGTACGGCGTCCTCGCCCAGTGGGAGTTCGGCGGCTGGATAGAGGCGGTGGCCCAGAGGCCGTCTGTGGCGACCGTGATGGGGACCGAGACCCACGGCATGAAGGAGTCCGCCGGGTTTTATCTCGCTACCGACGAGCGAGAGTTCCTGAAGATCCTCGACGACAACGGCGTGAAATATTTCATCCTCTCAAAGACGCTCGCGGACCTGCCGGAATACGCCGCTATCATCGGCGAGGACCCCTCCGGATACGTGAACAGAAAGGTCCTGCCGGACGGCTCCGAGACTATCGAGACGGGTCCCAGGTTCTTCGACCTCATCACGACGAGCCTGTATCTTAACGACGGACAGAGGGCGGCTTCCCCCATCCCGTTTAAGAGCGTCCCCGGCGTCAGGCTGGTATACGAGTGCCAGGGGCAGTCGGACTTCAAGGGCCTGCCTCAGGAGGTCAAGAAGTACAAGGTGTTCGAGCGCGTCAAGGGCGCGATAGTCAAGGGCACGGCGAGGCCCGGAGAGCCCGTTGCCATGGCCGGGCTTGTGATGACCAACACCGGCAGGAAGTTTTTCGTCACCTCCGACACCTCCGCTGACGGGGAGGGCGTCTTCTACCTAAACTTCTTCTACCCGAACGTGGATATGAGGGCGGGCAAGACAGGCATAGTAAGCGGCTATATCGTCCAGGTCGGCAAAAAAAAATACGAGATGCAGATATCTGAAAAGGACATACTCGAAGGGAATGTGATATTATTTGGGAAGTAAAAGACACTCTTTATAATCCCCCTCGGTCCCCTTTAGAAAAGGGGGAGGAAAAGACATCGGACGCTGATGCCGCTTAAAGACCAGACATTCGTAATAGGACACAAGAACCCGGACACCGACTCTATCTGCTCGGCCATAGGCCTAGCGGAGCTCAAAAGGCTCGAAGGGCTCTCCAACGTCTTTGCCGCGAGGGCCGGAGACATAAACCCCCAGACGTCTTTCATACTCGATTACTTCAACTCAGTTGCCCCGCGGTATCTCCCCAACGTATACCCGAAGGCCTCCGATGTCATGTCTACGGAGGTCGTGAAGGTCCGAGGGGCGACACCGCTCCTGAAGGTCATGGACCTCATGAGGGAGGAGAAGATAAGGTTCATCCCGGTCGTAGACCAGGACGGGAGGCCCGAAGGGGCGTTGACGCTCATGGA